>CBFDBV010000326.1:0-5699 GCA_965603135.1 uncultured bacterium | reverse complement strand
AACACCCGTTGGGGGGCGGGCTCCCCCCCCCCGTTGCCCCGTGGTGGCCCGCGGGGGCGGGGGGGACCCCCCCCCTACTGGTGGGCTGCTGAACGCAACCCTGGGAGCAGGCCCCCCCACGAACGGCATCTCCGGCTGTGTGCCGCCCTCGCAGCGCTGGCGATCTGCGCCTGTGCGTGGGCTGCGCCGCCCGGCGCGCCGCCCCTGGTTGGGGTGTTCGACGATCAGGATGATGACCACGGGACCTCGATGATAGTCAGGTGGTTAGCGCCGAAGGACGCGACGCAGCCACGCGACATGTACCTCGCGGGGTACCAGGTGTTCCTCGCCAGGGTTGGCGAGGAAATGGCGGCCACCGCGGTGCTCGCCGCGGACGAGCCGAGGGAGGCGCGGCTAGATGGGCTCAGACCTTGGCCCTGGAAGCCTTACAACGTGCAGGTCGCTGCCGTCTACCTACCCGGCGCGGGGCCCCTGGAGACGCACGAGCCGGCTGGCGTCGGCCATCCGGGCGCTCGTCTGATCTTCAGCGACCCCATCGGGCCTGTGCAGCCGGTGGGGCTCTGGTACGACCTCAAGCGCACCAACGTGCTGGTGCTCATGCTCGTCTACTCGGCCATCGTCATCCTCACCATCAGCCACGCCCGCCGGAGGGCCGAGGAGATGTACATCCGGCCCATCGCCGGGCTGGAGGCCGTTGACGATGCCATCGGCCGCGCCACCGAGATGGGCAAGCCGATCCTCTACGTCTCCGGCCTCACCGGCATCAGCTCCATCTCCACCATCGCCTCGATGCTCATCCTGGGGAACCTGAGCCGCCGCACCGCCCACTACGAGACCGACATCATCGTCCCCTGCTACGACTCGCTGGTGATGGCCGCCGAGCGCGAGATCGTGCACCAGGCATACCTGGAGGAGGGCAAGCCCCAGGCCTTCAAGCCCGAGAACATATTCTACGTGACCGACAGTCAGTTCGGCTACGTGGCTGCCGTGGACGGCATCATGGTGCGCGAGAAGCCCGCCGCGTGCTTTTACATGGGTTACTTCTTCGCCGAGGCGCTCATTCTGGCAGAGACCGGCAACGAGACCGGCGCGATCCAGATTGCCGGCACCGACGCGGACACGCAGCTTCCCTTCTTCATCACCGCCTGTGACTACACGCTGATGGGCGAGGAGCTGTACGCCACCAGCGCGTACCTGTCGCGCCAGCCGCTGCTGGTGGCCCAGCTCCGCGGCCAGGACATCGGGAAGATGGTGTTCGGCGCGCTGCTGCTGGCCGGCGCGGTGGCCGGCACGCTGGCGGTCTACGGCTCGCAGATAGCTGAGGAATTCCTTGCCTGGTTCGGCGTGTAACTCGCTGATCCAGCGCGCGGAGGTAACGGGTTGAAGCTCCAGGTGCCGTTGGCGATAACCTTCCTGGTCGGCCTCTTCATGGCGGTGCAGTTCTTCGTGCCCCATGAGGCGGGCCGCGACACGTTCACCACGCTCCTGGCCTGGGGGCGCATCGTGGGCGCCTTCGCCCTGGTGCTGGGCATCCACAGCCTGCTGCGCACGCACGGAGACAAGGTCCGCCGCCGCCGCCGGGACTGGCCGTACAGCCTGGTCACGATAGCGTGCTTCGTGCTGATGTGCGTGATCGGCATCGGCTTCGGGCACGACCCCGGCACCTCCTTCTACTGGGTGTTCAGCCACATCCAGGTCCCGCTGGACGCCACGATGTTCTCGCTGCTGGCCTTCTTCATCGCGTCGGCGGCCTTCCGCACCTTCCGGGCGCGCAGCGTCGAGGCCACGCTGCTGCTGGCGGCCGCCGTCATTGTTATGATCGGGCGCGTGCCCAGCTCCATCAACCTGGTGCTGGGGCAGTCCGGCCTCAGCCAGTGGCTCCAGGAGCGTATGCCCGACGTCTCTGAGTGGGTGATGAACTTCCCCACCATAGCCGGCAAGCGCGGGATACTGCTGGGGGTCGCGCTGGGCGCCATCGCGACCTCGCTGCGCATACTGCTTGGCATCGAGCGGTCGCACCTGGGTGGTGGCTCCGGTGAGGGCGGATAGGCAATGAGCATCTGGGAGCGCTTCATGCATCTCGACCGGCGGTGGGTGTTCGTGGGCATCGCCTTGGCGGTGGTGGTGCCTGTCGTCACCGGCCTTACGCTGCCTCTGGGCAAGATCGCCCCGCCCACCGTGATGGTCTACGACGCAATCGAGGCGCTCCAGCCCGGCGATCCCATTATGATCGCGGTTGACTACGGCCCCGCCAGCATGCCGGAGCTGCATCCGATGGCCAGGGCGCTGGTCAGACACTGCCTGTCGCGCGATCTGCGCGTCATCGCGCTCAGCCTCAACCAGCAGGGCACGGTGCTGGCGACCGACATCCTGACCACCGTGGGCCCTGAGATGGGCGCCGTGGATGGCGAGGACTACGTCAACCTCGGCTTCAAGGTCGGCTACAGCGTGGTGATACTGGGCCTGGGCGAGAGCATCAAGCAGGTCTACCCGCAGACCGCCGACGGGCGGCGCACCGCGGACCTGGCGATAATGGAGGGCGTGGACTCATTCGAGGACGTGCCGCTGGTCGTGGATCTCGCGGCGAGCAACATACCCTTCGCCTGGATCGCCTTCGCCCACGAGCGCTACCATCAGCAGTTGGCTGTCGGCATCACCGCCGTGATGGCGACCGACCTGTATCCCTACCTTCAGTCCGACCAGCTCGTGGGGATCATCAACGGGCTCAAAGGCGCTGCCGAGTACGAGCAGCTCATTGATGAGCCGGACTTCGGCATGCTCGGGATGTCGGCGCAATCCATGGCGCACCTGCTCATCATCGTGCTGGTCATCGTGGGCAACATAGCGTACTTCGCCGCGGGCCGCGCGGCGTCGCGCGGGCCTGAGCGGACATCTGAGCAATAGACCGCGCACCTCGCGGCTCTGGGCTGACTGACGTCGAAAAAGGCTGGGAACATGAACTATGTGATGATCTGCCTGGACAGCCTGCGCCAGGATCACATCGGCGCCTACGGTGGGAAGGCCAACACGCCCAACATGGACCGCTTCGCCGAGCAGAGCGCGGTCTTCACGCGCCTCCGCTCCGAGGCGCTGCCGACGGTGCCGGTGCGGCGGGCGCTGTGCACCGGCGTGCGCGTCTTCCCCTGGGAGGAGCGCGAGCGCCCCAAGGGCGTCTACAACCGGCACAGCGGCTGGATGCCCCTGCGCGAGCGGGATGTGACCATCGCCGAGCACCTGCTCGAGCGCGACTACGTGACCGGGATGGTCATTGACGTCTACCACCTGATGAAGCCGGCGATGAACTTCCACCGCGGGATGAAGTCATTCAACTTCATCCGCGGCCAGGAGTTCGACCAGTGGAAGAGCGCGCCGCTGCCGGCGGGGGCCCTCGACCGCTACGTGCCCGACGAGTTCCCCGAGCGGCGGCTGCGCGTGCTCACCCAGTACATGCAGAACCAGCAGGGCCTGGAGGGCGAGGAGGGCCGCCAGCCCGCTCGCGTCTTCGACGAGGCGATGCGCTGGCTGGAGGGCAACGCCGGGCACGAGAAGTTCTACCTCTGGGTGGACAGCTTCGACCCGCACGAGCCCTGGTACGTGCCGCAGGAGTTCATAGACCTCTACGACCCCGGCTACCAGGGCAAGGAGTGGATCTACCCGAACATCATTCCCCACGCCGAGATGACCGATGCCGAGCGCGAGCACGCCAAGGCGCTCTATATGGCCAACGTCACGCTGGTGGACAGGTGGCTGGGGAAGTTCCTGGACAAGATTGATGAGCTGGGGCTGAGCGAGAATACGCTGGTGGTGCTGCTCTCTGACCACGGCAAGATCGTGGGCGAGTTCAACAACTTCGGGATGTCGAACAAGGACTCCAGCCGGTTCCTGTACGATGTGCCGCTGATGGTGCGCCATCCCGAGGGCGTGGGTGCGGGCGAGCGCTTCGACCAGTGGGTCTACGACATTGACGTGACCGCGACCGCGCTGGATGTCCTGGGCGAGGAGCCGCTGCCTGGCATGGACGGTCGGAGCTTCTTGCCCATCATCACCGGCGAGCGGGAGAAGCTGCACGACTACTGCGTGTGCGGATACTCCGAGGTCGCGTGCGTCTGGCAGGACGAGTTCATCTACGTCCGCGACGATGGTGAGCACACGGAGGTTCTGTTCAACGCCTGGGAGGACCCGGAGCAGACGAACGACCTGAGCGCAGAGATGCCGGAACTCAAGGCGGAGATGGCAGCGCATCTTGACGAGCTGCTCGCCGGCGGGCCGCACTGAGGGGACCGGAGCGCAAGCGCTCCTCTGGACTCCGAAATGCGCAATGCCCTCGCGGGAGTTACTGCTGAGCTGAGGTAAGAGATGCCTGAAGCGGCAGTGCCGACAATCCTGGGAGTGTCCACCGAGGTCATCGGCGTCTGGCTGGCGGCGCTCCTGACGCTGGCGATCTTCAGCTTCCTGTACCGGGACAATCCGGTCTACAAGCTGGCCGAGCACATCTTCGTGGGTGTCTCAGCCGGCTACGGGGTGGTCATAACCTACCGCGAGGCGCTGCTGCCGGACCTGGTCAATCCCCTGCTCAACCCCGAGCAGGTGGGGCTGGAGCATCCCAACCTGCTGGTGCTGGTCCCGGGCGCGCTGGGCTTGCTGATGTTCAGCCGCTTCTGGCGGCGCTACGACTGGCTGTCGCGCTGGCCGATCGCCTTCGTGATGGGCCTGGGCGCGGGCCTCGCCATCCCGGCCACGCTTCAGGCCGACGTGCTGGAGCAGCTCCAGGCGACGATGCTGCCCATCCTGCCGCACCCGGACGTGAGCCCCTGGATCGCCTTCAGCAACTTGCTGATGATCGTGGGCGTGATCTGCACGCTGGCCTACTTCTACTTCTCGCGCCCGCACGAGGGGGCGATGGGGGTGGCATCCCGCGTCGGCATCTTCTTCCTGATGGTCGCCTTCGGCGCGGGCTTCGGCAACACGGTGATGGCGCGCGTGTCGCTGCTCATCGGGCGCGTGCAGTTCCTCTACTTCGAGTGGTGGCTCCCCCACGCGCAGCCCCCGATCGTGGACCTCCTCCAGCGCCTCGCGGGCGGGTGAGGAGGTCCTCGGTCTCTGGGGCGCGAGCGCTAGAAGCGGTTTCAGCCCCCCCCCCGAGACGGCATTGGCAGGCTGGAAGCCTACCCCACGATAGGTTTTGAGAGCACTTCTAGTGTTGCACGTGCAACATCTGGTGGGTTTAGTACTCTCTCGGCGGCTCGCTTAATGTTGCACGTGCAACATTTTGGGTCAGAACTGTGTCCGGCCAGCTACCCATCATACAAGTCCGTTACTCTACCGTCGTATTCATTATACCAACGCATTGAGTGGCGGGTGGCGCGTTGCTTCATAGCGCCGGGACCTTCGGGAACAGCGTCTCCAGGAGCTTGAGCACCCGCTCGTTCATCCACGGCTCGATGCTCGTGACTGTCTGCAAGTACCCCTCAAAGGGCGTCTCCTGGCCGATGACGAAGCGGGTGATGACCTCGTCGGTGCTTGTCAGCACCAGGTCCGAGCCGCGAGCCCGCGCCGGCACAACGACCATCTTGCCCTTCTCCACCTGCAGCCCCGCCCTGAGACGATCACCGACAATGATGACGCGCCCGGACCAGTCGGCGAAGTCGCCCTCGGCCAGCCGCTTCTCGTAGAGCGGCCTGATCTCGCCGAAGAGCTGC
>CBFDBV010000325.1:0-5703 GCA_965603135.1 uncultured bacterium | reverse complement strand
CCCCACCCGGAAGCGCGCCCCGGGCGGCTCGTTCATCTGCCCGAAGACGAGCACCGTGCGGTCGAGAATGCCCAGCTCATCGAGCTGGAGCCAGAGGTCGTTGCCCTCGCGCGTCCGCTCGCCCACTCCGCCGAAGACCGACACTCCCTCGTGAATGCGTCCGACGTTGTGTATGAGTTCGATCATCAGGACCGTCTTGCCCACGCCGGCGCCACCGAAGAGCCCGATCTTGCCCCCCTTGGGGCAGGGGCACAGCAGATCGAGCACCTTGATGCCGGTCTCGAAGAGTTCCTGAGCCACCACCTGCTCCTCGAAGCCAGGAGCCTCCCTGTGAATCGGGAGCTGGTGCTCCGTCTCGACCGGCCCGCCTCCGTCCACCGGCTGTCCCAGCACGTCGAAGAGCCGCCCGCAAGTCTCGGGCCCGACCGGCACTTGAATCGGCGTTCCCATGTCCTCTGCGGGCATCCCACGCACCAGGCCGTCGGTGCTGTCCATCGCCACGCAGCGCACTGTGCTGTCGCCCAGGTGCTGGGCCACCTCCACGATCAGGTCAATCTCGCGGCCCTCGTCCTTGATGCGGATGGCCGTAAGCAGCTCAGGCAGCTCGTCGGTGGAGAAGGCCACGTCCACCACCGGTCCGCGCACCTGTACTACCTTTCCTGCCCCCACATTCATCACCAACTTCACGGCAGCAACGTCAGTTGCGAGTTGCGAGCTACAAGCTCCGACTTCCGACCACCGACTTCCGACCTACGACTACGGCCCACGAACCGACGACCTGCAGTATCGGTCGTTTGCCCATTGCCCATTGCCTATTGCCAGCCGTTTCACGCCTCTTGTGCCAGGGCGTCGGCCCCGGACACGACGTCGAGCAGCTCGCGCGTGACCTCCTGCTGGCGCGCGCGGTTGATCTGCCGCGTGAGCTGCTCCATCATATCGTCCGCGTTGTCGGTCGCCGCCGTCATCGCCATCAGTCGCGCGCTGTGCTCCGACGCCGCCCCCTCCAGCAGCATCCGGTACACCCAGGCGCGCACGTAGCGAGGCAGCAGGTCCCGCAGCAGCTCGCCGCTGTCAGGCTCGAAGATGTAACGCTCGGCCCATTCGTCCGTCTGCTCGGGAGCCTCCAGCGGCAGCAGCATCTCGACAGCGGGCTCGTGGGAGACCCTGGAGATGAACCGCGCGTAGGTCACGCAGACGCGATCCACGGCCTTCGTCAGGTAGAGACCTTCCAGGTGCTGCGAGATCGCCAGAGCATCCCGCCAGCCGTCCTTCTCCTGAAAGGCGGGGAACCGCTCGGCGCTCTCCAGGTCCGCCCGTCGCGCCAGGTCCCCCGTGCGCGCTCCCACCGTCGCCACCACAACCTGCTTGCCCCTGGCGCACTCGGCCTCCGCTGCTGCCGCCACTATGCTCGAGTTGAACGCTCCGCAGAGGCCCTTGTCTCCCCCGATCACCAGCATCCCGACGCGTTCCACCGGCCGCCGCTCAAGGTAAGGGTGCTCGACCTCAGCCCCGACCCGTTGCCCGAGGACCGCCATCGTCTCCCCGAGCTGATCCCAGTAGAACTGGGCCGTCTCCCGCCGCGCGAGGGTCCGCTTGAGCTTGGCGGCCGACACCAGCTTCATCGCGTGGGTGATCTGGCGGATGTCGGTGATGATCTTGCGCTTGCGTCTCAGATCGCGCTGGCTCTCGGGCAACCGCTATTCGCCTTCCTGGTGGGCCGTCTGCTCGTTGTCGTCACTGTTCTGGAGCCGCCAGCCACGCTTGAACTCCTCGATCAGCCTGGCGAGCCCCTGCTCATCCTCGTCTCTCAACTCGCCGTTCTGCTCGAGGCGCTCGATGAGCTCCGGGGCGTGCTCGCGGACGTACTGGATGAGCAACGGCTCCATCTTCGTTATCTGTGACGGCGGCACGTCCTCAAGATGGCCCCGCGTGCCCGCGAACAGGATGATGACCTGGTCAACTTCGGCCATCGGCACCAGCGGCGGCTGCTTGAGCACCTGCACCATCCGCGAGCCGTGGGACAGGATCTTGCGCGTGTCTTCGTCCAGGTCGGCGGCGAACTGAGAGAATGCCTCGTATTCGCGATAGTTCGCCAGGTCGAGCTTGAGCTGGCCCCCGACTTGCTTCATCATCTTGCTCTGCGCGTCGCTGCCCACGCGCGAGACGCTCAGGCCCATGCTGATGGCTGGCCGCTGTCCCTCGTGGAAGAGCTTGGGCTCCAGGTAGATCTGACCGTCGGTGATGGAGATGACGTTGGTCGGGATGTAGGCCGAGAAGTCACCCTCCTGCGTCTCCACGACGGGCAGCGCGGTCAGGGAGCCGCCGCCCTCCTCGTCGGATAGCTTGGCCGCGCGCTCCAGCAGACGCGAGTGCAAGTTGAAGATGTCGCCGGGGTAGGCCTCGCGCCCGGGCGGCCGCCGCAGCAGCAGTGACACCTGCCGGTACGCCTGAGCGTGCTTGCACAGGTCGTCGTAAACCAACAGCGCGTGCCCGCCGCGGTCGCGGAAGTGCTCGCCCACGGCGCAGCCAGCGTAGGGCGCTATGTACTGCAATGCCGCCGGGTCGCTGGCATTCGCCGCCACTATGCAGGTGTAGTCCATCGCGCCATGCTCCTCGAGGACCGCTGCCAGCCGCCGCACCGTCGAGAGCTTCTGCCCGATGGCCACGTAGATGCACTTCACATCGCTCGTCTTCTGGTTGATGATGGTGTCCACGGCGATCTGCGTCTTCCCCGTCTGCCGGTCGCCGATGATCAGCTCGCGCTGTCCGCGTCCGATCGGAATCGCGGAATCGATGGCCTTGATGCCCGTCAGCAGCGACGCTCTCACGGGCTGGCGCTGCACCACGCCCAGCGCAATGACCTCGATGGGCGCAGTCCCTGTCGCGTCCACGGGGCCTTTGCCGTCCAGCGGCTCACCCAGCGGGTTGACTACTCTCCCCAGCAGCGCGTCGCCGACTTTGGTCTCCACGATGCGCCCGGTGGTGCGCGCCTCATCGCCCTCGCTTATCTCCTCATCCGGCCCCAACAGCACACAGCCCACATGATCCGCCTCAAGGTTGAGCGCAATGCCGAAAATGCCACCGCCGAAGTCAATCAGCTCCTGGGACATCGCGTCCGACAGGCCGTAGACGTGCGCGATGCCATCCCCGACCTGTATGACGGTGCCGGTGGTGGTCAGCTCAAGCTCGTCCTTGTACTGAGCCAGACGATCCCGCAACACTGCGGTAATCTCGCCCGGGCGCACCGACAAGTTCGCTCACTCCTCTCCCGAGCAGCCTGGCTCATCCGGCTGCCAGAGCGGCCCTCATCCTCTCCAGCCTGCCCCGGAGACTGCCGTCTAGTGACCAGTCGCCCACTTCCACCACCACACCGCCGATGATGTCCGGGTCCGTCTTCTGCTCCAAGACCACCTCGGCGCCGAACCACCGCGCCAGAGCCGCGCGAAGCTGATCCGCTCTCTCTCCGTCCAACGGCAGCGCCGTGGTCGCCGTGGCCCGCACAACCCCCTCCGCCTCGTCCGCTACCTCGCGGTAGACCTCGCCGGCAACTTGCAGCACCTCACCGCGATCGTGCTCGACCATCACCGTCAGGAGGTCTCTCACCGCAGGCAGAAGCTCCTCGTCCAGCAACTCTGCCGTAGCCTCCAGCTTCCGTGGCACAGTCATCGTCGGGTGCTTGAGCAGGCGCGTCAGTTCCGGGACCATCCTGGCGACGCTCTGCAAGCGCTCGAGCTGACGGCCCACCTGCTCCGCGACGCCCGCCTCTCGCGCCGCGTCGTAGGCAGCCTGCATATACCTGCGTGCCACCGACCGCTGAATCAGTCCCCTTCGCCTCCATCCGGCGCCGTCATCTGCTCCAGCTCCTCGATAAAGGCGTCCACGAGTGCCGCCTGCCGCTCCTCGTCCACGCTCTGCTTGATCGCCTGCGCAGAGATCTCGACGGCAAGCTGCGCGGCCTCGGCGCGGAGTTGCTGGCGCGCTTCGTCCGCGGCCCGTTCCACTTCTCTGCGGCCCTGGGCAGCCAGGCGGTCGCTCTCCTGTCTTGCCTCGCCTATCATCTCAGCCTGCTGCCGGGCGGCCTCCTGTTGGCCGCGCGCGATTATCTCCTGGGCCTTCTCGTCGGATTGCGCCAGCTCCGCCGCCAGCGTCCGCCGGTCACGCTCCGCCGCCTCGCGCAGCCCGTCGGCCTGGCCCAGGTTCTGTTCCACCTCAGCCTCCCGTTGAGCGAGGACCTCCCGCAGCGGGCCCCAGGCGAACTTGCGCAGCAGCCACAGCAGCAGCAGAAAGCCTGCCACGTTCACTGCCATTATCCCCGGCTCTATGCCGAGCTGCTCTATGATCTCGCGCATCGTATCTCAGGGACGGCGTCTGCGCGCCCCGACCCTCATACCGCGCGCTTCTATTGCTTGCCTATGTACTCCAGCACAGGCCCCAGCTTCCCCATCAGCAGCAGGAAGCTCAGCAGCACGTAGATGACCAGCGACTCAATCAGCGCGAGCGAGAGAATCAGCGCCCCGCGGATGTCTCCGGCCGCCTCGGGCTGCCGGGCAATGCTCTCCATCGCTGTGACCGCCGCCTTCCCCTGGGCCGTGGCTGCAAACACAACCGCGATTGGCAGCCCCAGCCCTACGACCAGCGCCATCATAATTGCGTAATCCATGGCACACCTCCTAGCTTGTCCTGCCCATCGTCTCGTCAGCGCGATCAGGCCGCCGCGCCCTGTGGGGCCTGGACACTCTCAGTTTGGTCCCCGTGCTCTGCGTCTTCCTCATGCCTCGTGGCTGTCTGAATGTACGCAGCACTCAACATAAAGAATATGAAGGCCTGAATCGGGCCAATGATCAGATGTAGCAGAATGTTGATAAAGTGCGCCGGCACCGGAACATACGAAACAGAAAACGCCAACGCGCCCAGCGCCGCCATCCGCGAGATGGCGGTCTCCTCCCCGAACATATTCCCGAACAACCGCACCGACAGCGACAGGGCCTTGGCCACCTGGCCGATCACCTCGATGACGACCATCAGCGGCGCCAGCCACCAGACGTCGCCTGTGAAGTGCTTCAGATACCGGATGCCGTGCTCCCGGAAGCCGTAGTACTGCACCGCAACCAACACGATTATCGCGAGGGGAACTGTCGTGTTCAGCGACATCGTCGGGGTAAGAAAGCCGGGAACCAGGCCGAAGAGGTTGAGCACCAGGATGTAGAGGAAGATCGTCGCTAAAAGCGGGACGTATTTCTCGGCGCCCGGCCCGATCTCGGCGACGCAGAAGTCGCGCACGAAGGTGTAGTACATCTCCCAGGCGGTCTGAAGCCCCCGCGGCACTCGCAGGCGCCTGCGCGTGCCCAGCCAGGCCAGCACCATCAGCAGGACGATGACGGCCCAACTGTTGAGCACCATCTCGTCCACGAAGGCGTGGGCGGGCGCGGGCAGGAGGTTGAGGAATACGTTGAGGACGGTGCCGTGCCGCTCGTGCATCGTCGCCTATCTACTTCTCTGGCTCTCGCCCGGTAGTGTCACTGGGCCGAGACGCTTGACTCAGCCCGTGCTCAATGAAGAACCCCGCCACCACGGTACCGTAGCCCCCTGCGAATGCCACAGCGCTCGCGCCGATGACTGACACCAGCACATACGCCAGCCCCAGCACAGCCGCGAACTTGCCCACGTGCAGCAGCAGATAGGGCCAACGTCGGCCGGGCTCCT
>CBFDBV010000324.1:0-5718 GCA_965603135.1 uncultured bacterium | reverse complement strand
CGCCTGCAAGGTCAGGGGCAGGCTGCGCAGCAGGGCGCGACTGCGCGCGGCGAGCGCGGCTTGCCCCAACGCCAGTCCCAGGCCCGTGGGGACCAGGAACCCCAGCAAGGCCATCTCCATCGTCGGGGTGTCGAAGAACCACAGCAGCCTGTCGTTGTCGAGGAATACCCGTCCCGCGGTGTAGGTGAACTGGGAGCCGGCGTAAGCCAGCAGCCACGCCGCGCCACTGTGCAGCAGCATAGCCATCGCCAGCGGCCCCTCGGCTCTTGACACGACCTGCACGATGGTGACAGCGTACAAGCCTGCGGCCACCAGGTCCAGGATGGCCGGGATCAGAGCCATGTGGTCCGCCACACGCCCCACGACGATCGCCCAGTTCAGGCAGACCGCCAGAGCCGCAGAGGCCAGGCCCGTCAGCATCGTCGCAGTAACCAGGGAACGCAGGCGGTCCGCAGACCGGGGCCGGCCCATGGCCCACAGCAGCGCCAGCGCCAGCAACAGGCAGCCGCCGATCAGCTCAACTCGCGCCTGCAAGTGCAGCGCGTCAGCCGCGATCGCGGGTGAGGTGCCGAGCCCCGAGCGCCGCGCAAGCGGCGTCGCGCCGATGGCAAGCCCCCACATGAGGGCCGCCACTCCCAGGCCGAAGCCGAGGCGTGATCGGTTGTCAACAGCCTGATGCTCGCCAGCCATCTTGCCCAAGCGACCCGCCCTGGCACGTGAACGATGCAGCGCCATCCACACGAAGTTCCCCCATCATTTCCTGTCCAGGCGAGGTCATACCTCTAGTAGCAGCGTCCGACCACGGGACGCATTTGACCCGTGACCTCCGAGAGGGTAGAATGTCCTTTGACGTACCTCGGCATTCCTGGGTTGTGGCATGAGTGACGGTGGGTGCGATGAGTCAAGCTGGTGCCGAGCACAAGCTCTACGATCCTGCCTTCATACGCAGTCTGAGGCCCTTCGACCAGAAGGTTGAGGGCCTCGTCACAAAGCCAGAACAGGACTACCGTGCAGCGCTGGCTCTCGATCCAGCCGACGTACCGGACCCGATCTGCTCCCACTGCCAGCAGTGCGCCGAGAAGTACCTGAAGGCCTTGATTGTTGACAGAGGCGGAACGTACCCCAAGGTACACGGCCTGGAGCGTCTGGCAAGGCTTGCCGCCAGCGCCGAGCCGGAGGTCGAGCCCCTCTTTGAGCATCTGCAACCGCTCAAGTCAAACATGAACTCCCGCTATCCTGGACGGAATGCTTCTGCCGAGGACGCCGAGGCAGCGACAAAGGCCACAAGCTAACTCCGCAGCCAACTCAGAGGCCTGCTGGGGTTGAATGAGCCAACGTGACGAAAGCCAGGCGAGATTGACGGGAAGTGACTGCCCTGAAGATACGCTCCTTCAGCGAGGAGGACCGCCAGGCGCTGCATAATATAACTGCAAGCTCGTTCCGAGACGCCTCCATTCACGGCAAGCTCGAGGCGCTCTACGGAGAGATACGCGGCATCGCCTGGAGCAAGCACAAGAGCCGGGAGATTGACCAGGACATCGCCGCCGAGCCAGATGGGGTGCTGGTCGTTGAAGAGGACGGCCGCGTGGTCGGATACATCACCACCATCACCGACGAGACGACCGGCATCGGGCGCATCCCGAACCTGGCCGTGGCCCCCGACTGCCAGGGCAAGGGCGTGGGCAAACAGCTTATCAATGCCGCGCTGGACCGGTTCCGAGACAAGGGGATGCAGTACGCCAAGATCGAAACGCTGGCGACGAACCAGGCGGGCCAGAGCCTCTATCCGAAGGCCGGCTTCGAGGAGTTGGCGCGCCAGATCCACTACATAATGAAGATCGAGGACGCGCGCAGGCTCTAGAACGGCGGGCAAGGGGCAAAGGGCAATGGGCAATGGGGAACGGCTAACCCCAACTATTCGCGTAGATCGGGCTTCCAGCCCGACACGGCGAGCAATGCGCAAACGGCGGATCGCTGTGGAGCTCTTCCTGGCAGGTGTGCTGGGTGCGGCTTTCGCCGCGGGCGCGTCGCAAGCGGATGGCATAGTCTGGCACGAGAGCTTCGAGGAGGCTCTAGGCAGCGCACAGACCTCGCACAAGCCGATGGTTGTGTGCGCGTTCAGAGGCCACTCGGCGGCCTACAAGCAGATGGTGGCGACGACTTTCGCGAGCCCGGAGGCGATCGCCGCCTCGCAGCAGTTTGAGTGCTTCGCGCTCGACGTCACCCTCCCGGAGAACGAGGGCCTCCTGGAGCGCCTGCACCTGGGCCCGGTGGAGGGCGAGGCCCTGGGGCTGGGCGAGGGGGAGGTCGGCGATGTGTACGGCGCGTATCCGATCACCGTGTTCCTCGACCACGAAGGAACAGAGCACTTCCGCAGGCACGGTTCCCTGCCACCGACGGCCTTTGCAGGCCAGCTCAATAAGGCCCACCGACTCATCGAATGTCTGGCAGGGGTCGCGGACACGCCGAATCGCGCCCGTGCGCACCGCGAGCTGGGCCGCGCCTATATGGAGATGGACATCCAGGAGGGCGACCCGTACTACGAGGCGGTCACTAAGCATCTCGAGCGCGCCATCGAGCTTGACCCCGACAACGTCACCGGCGCGAACTTCGACGCGCGCGTTGATCTGACCATCTTCCGCATCCCCAACGCCCCTGAGGAGGCGTTCGCCAGACTCTTCGAGCTGCAAAGCGATGCCTCAGCGCACGAGCGGCGCTTTGAGATCCAGTACTACCTGGCCGTCGCCCAGTGCGCGATGGGCAATGCGAAGCTGATCGCTGCCGAGGAAGCCCTGGGCGAGGGGCAGGAGTTGTCCGAGCAGCAGACGGCCAATATACCCCGGCCCTTTTTCGCTGCGGCAGCCGAGATACTTATGCCCTTCTACACCGACGACGAGAGGTCTCCCTACTACGGGAATGAATGGACGCCGGAGGCCCTTGCTCTGCTCTATCAGCTTCGCCCTGACCTGAAACAGCTCACCCCGCATCGCGCAGCACCGTAGGGCAGAATCGCGACAGTCACAGATCTCCCCCGTAGGGCGGGCTCTAGCGCCCCCCGAGGACGTCGGCCAGGAAGGCCGCCAGCACCTGAGTGCAGCGCACCATCTGCTCGATCTCGATGTGCTCGGTCGGGCCGTGGGCCTCGCCGCCGCTGGCGGGCCCGAACAACACGGTGGGGATGCCGGCCAGCGCCTTCGGGAAGGCCGAGTCGCTCCAGGCCATCATCCGGCTGAAGACCGGCTCCTCGCCGAGCACCTCGCGAAAGACACCGGCCAGCCGCTGCGCCCACGGGTCGGCATCGGGCTGATCGAAGGGTATCAGGTCCTTCACCCAGACCAGCTCGGAGGGATGCTCGCTGAGCCACTCGTCTTCCGCCTCGGCGGCGCGTATCACCTGCTCGAAGCGGTCGCGGACCGGCTTGCCGCCCCAGCCGTGACCGTCAGCCTCGGCCTGCTCCGCCTCCGCCACCTCGTAGACGATATTGAGCGACATATACGCGCTGCCCGGCACGACCGCCGCGTGCACGCCGGAGTGAAATATGCCCAGGTTCACGCGACAGTCAGGATGCTCGGTCTCGCGCTCGCACTTGAAGGCGTCAATCGCCTGCTTGACGATGAAGCCCTTGTCAATCGCCGAGACGCCGGTGCCACGGGCGGCGTGGCCCTCCTTGCCGGTGACGCTCAGGTCGGCGGTCAGACAGCCGCCGCAGCCGAGCGTCAGCGTCAGGTCGTTGCCATCCACGAAGATGGCGCCGTCGCCGGTGTACCCGGCATCGAGACACGCCAGGGTGCCGGCGCCGCTTCCGCTGCACTCCTCGTCAACCACGCTCTCGAAGACGAGCGAGCCCGAGAGGGACACGTCGAGGTCCAGCAGAAGCCTGATGGCCTCCAGGCCGACGATGAGGCCGCCTTTGCAGTCGCTGGTGCCACGGCCCCAGATCTTACCCTCGCGCACCTCGGCGGCGAACGGGTCAATCGTCATACCCTCGGCGCCGACGGTGTCCATGTGCCCGTTGACTATCACGCGTGGGCCGTCGCCGCCGAAGTCCCACTCGCCGATGAGGTTCGGGCGGTCGGTGAAGTCCCGCTCGGCGGGGCCGATGATGCCCATCCGCTGATAGATGTCGGCGGGGCACTCGAGGAGCGTGGTCTGCGCACCCATCTCCCCCAGGATGGGTTCCAAGTACTCCTGGCCGGCCTTCTCGCCGCCCCAGTCCTTGTCGCCGGAGTACGGGTTACGCGTGTCAATGCGCACGAGCTCCTGGAGGCGAGCCACCATCTCGTCCGCGTGATCGTAGGCCATCTCTGCTATCCGGTCCTTCATCATCGCCATCTCCTGACTTTTTCCCATCGCGCCGCATTTCCACGGCGAGCGCCCTGGACCTGCGCGGAGGGTGCGGCTTAAGGGGTGCCCGCAACCCGAACTCACCCCCTCCGCGGAGGGACGGTTGCCCGAATCGCGAATTGTCTGTACAATGACGCGCAAGGCCCGAAGCAGCTCGACGCAGGGCATCACATACACGCGAATGGGATGGAATATGAGCGAGCCTCAACGCTATGACGTCATCACCATCGGCAGCGCCACCGAGGACGTGATGATCCAGGCCAACAGCGCCAAGGTCATAACCATCGAAGACGTTGACGGCGAGCGGGCCTACATGGCCTTCGAATACGGCGGCAAGATACACGTGGACGACATCCTCATCACCGTCGGCGGCGGCTCCATCAACACCGCGATCACCTTCGCCAAGCAGGGGATGACGGTCGCGCCGATCAGCGAAATGGGGCTGGATGAGCCCGGAGACCGCGTGGTGGCGCGGCTGGAGAGCGAGGGCGCCAGGACGGACCTGCTGGTCAGGTCGGCGGAGAACAACACCGGGTACTCGACCATCATCACCACCTTCACCGGCGAGCGCACGATCCTGGTCTACCGCGGCGCGAGCCGGGAGCTTACGAAGGAGGACCTGCCCTGGGACCGTATGAGCAACACGGAGTGGATGTACGTGGGCGCGCTGGCGGGCGAAAGCTCGGAGCTTTATCCGCTGCTGGGCAAGTTCGCGGCCGAGCACAACATCAAGGTGGGCTTGAACCTGGGGACCGCGCACATTGACGAGGGCCTGGAGGCGTTCGCGGGCATCCTGCGCAACACCTACGTCATCTTCCAGAACGCGGAGGAGACGCACCGGCTCACAGGAGTGCCGCCCGACCGAGGGCCCGAGGATGAGATGGAGATGTTCCGGCGCTTGCACGAGGTCGGCGTGGACATCGTGGTGATGACTGAAGGCGCCAAGGGAGCGAAGGCCTCCGACGGCCAGGCCCACTACACGGTGCCCGCCTACCAGGTCGAGGTGACCTCCACGGTCGGCGCCGGCGACGCCTTTGCAGCCGGGTGTATGTCCGCGCTTCACCGAGGGCTGAGCCTGCCGGAGAGCCTGCGCATGGCCGCGGCCAACGCAGCATCGGTCGTCCAGCAATCAGGCGCAAACGTCGGCATCCTGACCTGGGACGAGGCGCTCGCGTTTGTGCGTGAACGGCGGGCAAAGGGCAAAGGGCAAGTGGCAAAGGGGTAACGGCAATGGCCAACTGGCGGTGCTGTGGCCCCCTTGCCCATTGCCCCTTGCCCCTTGCCCGTCGTGAAGGAAGGATGATGCACAGTTGAGCTACCTCAAGGGCTTCGGAGCGTATATCGGCGTTGGGGCGACGGTCGGGATCATCTCAG
>CBFDBV010000323.1:0-5722 GCA_965603135.1 uncultured bacterium | reverse complement strand
TCCAGGAACTTCGCCAGGCCCGCGGCCTCGTCCTCGTTGAGGCTGAGAGCGCCCTCGCCCGCGATGTACAGGCAGCGGAGGCGGGACTCCTCAGGCACCTCGGTGAGCCAGGTCAGTGGCAGGCCACGCGGGTACAGCAGGCCGGCGGGCAGACCGATGACCCGGGACGCTGCGTCGAGGAGTTTGGTCAGCGTACCTTCGTTGGCGCGTGCGCCCTCGCCGGAATGTATGCCGCGCGTCAGCCACGCCGAGCCGATGCCGCTGTGGAATGCCCTCACCCCGTCCGCCACCTCTCCCTCTGCGAGGGCCTGCGCGCCGGCCGGGCCGGGCGGAGCCTGCGAGCGGAGTGTCCGCATTAGCGTTACGGGCGTGCCCAGTGAGACGTAGCCCGCACTCAGGGCACCGCCCTTGAAGGTGCCGTCGGGCGGGCCGAAGACGCCCTCGTAGCTGACGCCCTCGGGCATCGGAACCGGGACCTGGATGGTCTTCAGCTCGCCGTCCTCGCGGACCACATTCTCCTCAACCGCCACGAAAGACGTGTACGCCGACATCAGGCGGAACTCCAGCGCGAGGTTGGTGACCTGCTCGACGACGTCCTCGTCCTCGCCGTGATACATCGAGTCCATCAGCTCTTTGATGCGGGCGCGAGCCCAGAGTGAGCTGAGCGCCTCGTTCGCAGGCTCCTCCTCGGGGAGCTTGACCTCGATCTCTTGCGACCACGGCCCCGAGGCGAGCGTGGCGTTCACCTTGATGGTGCCCGCGCCGGGCTCGGTGTACCGCCCGTGCAAGATCACCGGCTGGGAGGCGAACAGGTCGGGGATGTTCTGGGGATAGAGATCGGCGACCTTGAGGCCGCCCCAGTCAATGCTGATGTCCAGCAGATAGGGCCGCGCGATGCGATCGTAGAAGCGCTCGACGACCTCGGTGCTCTCCTCGTTGGGCCGCACGAACTGCACCACGCCGCGGCCGGTCTCGGCCATGCGCTCCAACAGGTAGCGGTTCACCGAGGTGCCCACGCCAAAGGAGAACAGGCGCGCGTCGCCGAGTTTGTCCTCGATGGCCGCCAGTATCTGCGTCTCATTGCCGATGTAACCGTCAGTCATAAAGCAGACGATGCGGACGCGCTTGGGGTCGGGCGGGTAGTCGAGGGCGGCCTTGATGCCCGCGATCATATGCGTTCCGCCCTGGCCCTCCATCTGCTCGATGTAGTGCAGGCCGCGCTTGATGTTCTCGGGCGTGTTGGTGAGCGGCTCCTGAGAGAGCTCGGATGCGGTCACGGAGAAGCGGATGATGCGGAAGGTGTCGTCGGGGTTCATCTGCGCGATGCACTTGCGCATCGCCTGCTTGGCCTTGGAGATGGGCTCGCCGCGCATCGAGCCGGAGCAGTCAACGACGAAGATCATCTCCTTGGGCGTTATCTCGGCGGCCTCGAACTCGGCCTTGGGCTGGATCATCAGGGTGAAGAAGCCGCCACGCTCGTCGCGATGCGTCAGCAGCGCCATCTCCGGCTGCTCGCCGGCCACGTCGTAGGCGAGCATGAAGTCCTTGTTGGGGATGGTGTCGAAGGGCTTGAGCGCGATGGTGGCCTCGCTCTCGCCCTCGCGCTTGAGGTCCACCTCGTGGGAGCGGCAGCGGAGGTCCTGAAGCGGGACGCCGGCATCAAGCTCGACCGAGAGCGCGATGTCGTGGCCGGAGCGCTCGTCGGGCTTGAGCACCGGCGGGGTGATGCGCGAGGCGTCGGGAACCTGGTCGGTGTCCGGGGCCCAGCCGCCGCCCTGCTTCCCAATGGGCGTCCCCGGAATGAAGCGCGGGCCGACGACCATCGGGAAGGTGAACTCGTAGGTGCCGTGATCGTACTTGAGGTCCTGATCGTAGCAGATCTCGATGATGATCTTCGCGCCGGGGGTGATGTTGGCGACTGACTGCGTGAAGATGTTGGGGCGCTCCTGCTCCAGCAGGCTGGCGACCTTGCCCTCCTCCCTGGCCTGCTCGTAGATTTCCCTGGCCTCCGCGCGTCGCTTGATGAGGCCGCGGATGGTGCGGTCGCCGATCTTCATCGTCATATCGTTGACCGCGGCGTTCTGGGGGAGCGGGAAGACGTAGACCGCCTCGATGGTGTCCTCGTAGGGGTTGGAGAAGGTCTGCGTGACCGTGACGCTCGCCACCAAGCCGGAGATGGTGGCCTTGACGTCGGTGTGCTCGAGGGGGAACTCGAGGAGCTTCTCGCCGGGTGCGACCGAGACCTGAAGCGTGCCCTGAGTGATCTCCGTTTGAGCCGCTACCTCCGTGGGCGTCGGTACTCCGAGCAGCATTACCAGCGCCATCGCCGTTGCCAGCAGGCCCATCATCACCGCCTGCCACGTCTTCGTCCTCATCGCCGTCTCCTCCTTGCCCGCGCCGGCCCGGCCTAGATGAATCGAGCCTCAACGCGCTCTTACACACTGAGACGCGGCAAACGTGCCGTTTGTTCCGGCCATTCAGGGCTGCCGCGGACAGCAGTCATCTCTTGACAAGGCGACTATTATTTATTATAGTATAGTGCGATGAGTACTACAGGCGGTGGCCAACTCGGAACCTGGATCACCCAGCTTCGTAAGGGCTTGCTGGAGTTCTGCATCTTGAGCATTCTCGAGGGCGGCGAGCACTACGGCTATGCCATCGTCGAGCGGCTCAAGGAAGCTCAGGTGATGAGTGTGTCGCAGGGCGCGGTGTATCCGGTGCTGCACCGCCTGGGGCGTGAGGGCTACCTGGATAGTCGGGTGGCCGCCTCAGACAAGGGACCCAGGCGGCGGTATTTCTCGCTGACTCTTGCGGGCCGCAGGCGGCTGGCCGAGATGCGCGATCATTGGGCCAGCCTGACGCGCGGCATCGAGCAGCTTACTGACGGTTCATTTGAAGGTGGCGACAAGCGATGAACCTAGGGCAGTACGGAAAGCGCATCATTGAGGACTACCTCGCTGAGGTGTTAGCCTCGCTGCAAGAACTGTCCGATGACGAGCGCGACGCGATCTGTGAGGACCTGCGCGCGCACATCGAGCAGGCGCTGGAGGACACGGCGGGTGACGAGCCCTCTGCGGCGCACGTCCATGAGGTCCTCTCCTCGCTGGGCGATCCCGCAGAGTACGCCCCCGACGGCTCCCCGGGCCCGCTTGTGAGTTCGACTGCCCCGGCGCGCCGCTTTGTCAACTCCACGCTCTTGGCGATCGCCGCCCTGGTTCTGATCGTGTTAGGGGAGCTGCCCGTGGTCCTCACTGTCTTGGCTTACTCCCCGCATCTGTCCACTTTCCGCCGGTATCTCTGGCATTCTGAGGGGTCTCTTATGGCCCTGGCCGGGCTCGTGCTTGCTGGCTTCGTGTTGGGTCGTGAGTGGGGCTCAGAGGGGAATCGGGCTAGCCGAGCTCTTGCTGGGGCCGTGATCGCGATAGCCTTGCTGGCCTTTGTGTTGAGCTTCACGAGAACGGTGCAGGTGGCCTTCATGTGAAGGCCACAGATGCACGTGTGTGGGACGCGTTCGCGCCGCTCCGGTGCTTAGGGCAACGCAAGGAAGTCGGAGAGGACGTTGCGGTGCCAGATGACGAAGCGCTCGGTGGCGCGCTCGCGCTCCTCGGCGATCGCCTGCCGGAGGGCCTCCATCCGGTCGCGGATGCGCGGGAGCATCTCGACCTGGGTCTCCTGGCTGAGCCAGGCCTGGATCTTGCGCTCGGCTACCTCCGTCACGTCCACCTCGATCGCGGGGCCGAGGTTGGCATGGCCGGAGTAGAGGTAGACCAGCGGCACCGCATACGGCTCGCCCTCGTCGGCCAGGATGTTCTCGGAGGCCTGCCAGACGATCTCGTCAGTCATCGCCGCGATGGCGCAGTGATCGCTGTTGCGGTCCTCCGGGCCCTGGGTGAAGAGCACCTGCGGCCGATGCTTGCGCAGCAGGCCGATGAGCCGGCGCGTGGTCTGCCACTCGTGGCGGACGCCCTGGTCGGGCAGCTCCAGGAAGACGCGCTCGCTGATGCCGAGGATCTCATCGCAGGCAGCGGCCTCTTTCTTGCGCATATCGGCGATGGTGTCGGCCCACTCGGGCCGGCAGAAGCCGGCGTCGCCCTTCGAGAAGGTGACGACTATCACCTCGCAGCCGGCGTCGGCCATCAGGGCGATGGTGCCGCTCATGGTGATCTCGTCGTCAGGATGCGCGCCCCAGATCATAGCGCGGTCGTAGGTGGTCATTTCATTCCCTCCGACATCGGACAACGGACATCGGACTAACGGCAAACGGCTTACAGCACCCGTACCGGAGATGGCGCCTCGGCCGGATTGCCGTGGTCTGAGGTCCGTGGTCCGAGGTCCGTACTCACTCCAGGCCCCAGTGGGCGTTCAGAACGTCCTGATACGCGGATACTGCGCCGGACTCGACATCCGCCACCTTCACCGCACAGCCCGCGTGTGATGACTCCAGGACCGCAAACGCCGCCGCCAGGTCCTTGAGGCCCTCCAGGCCCGTCATCTCCGGCTCGCGGCCGGACTCAATGGCCGTCAGGAAGTCATACTTCTCCAGCGCGAACGAGTCGCTGAGGCCGAGCGGGAACAGGCGATCCTTGACGTCGGCGTCAGCCCGGGCCTCGAAGAGATCATTGAGCGGCTCGGATGAGCCGTCGTCCAGGATGACAGCGCCCTCCTTCAGGCAGCCCCTGGTTCCGTAGACCGCGCGGCCACCGGGCAGGCCGATCGGCTCGCCATGCCCGGCGGCGCAGAAGCCGAACTCGCCCACCGCACCGCCCTCAAAGGTCACGTGAGCGAGAAAGGTGTCCTCAGCATCGGCCCTGATTTCCTCGATGACCTTCCCGTCCTCATCGTACTCGCGGCGCACCGGCTCAAGGGTGCGCGCGAGGGCGGAGACCTCGTCAAGCTCGCCAGCCACCTGGCGGGCCCAGTCCATCAGGTGCACCCCGAAGTCAATCGCGACCCCGCCCGCCGCCAGCTTGCTGTGACGCCAGCGGGTGTGACCCAGGACCCGGTCCGGGCTCCACTCGGGGATGCCGACGACCAGGCTGAGCAGAAGCTGGAGGTCGCCGAGCGTGCCGGAGTTCGCGGCCCAGGCGGCAGCGCGCGTGCCGAGGTTGTATCGGGCGTTCTCGAGGACGAACAACAGCTTGCCGGCGGCCTCGGCGGCCTCGATCATACGTTGCGCGGCTTTCACGCTCATCGCCATGGGCTTCTCGACGGCGACGTGCTTGCCGGCCTCCAGGGCCTGGATGGCGATGGAATGATGCGTGGGGTGGGTCGTGTACACCTCGACCGCGTCAATGGGCGCCTGGGCGAGCATCTCCTCAAGCTCGGTGTACACCGCCACCTCGCCGTCGTGCACGTCGCTGACATACATATGAGGCGCGCCGAGCGGATCGCCAGGGTTGGAGGAGGCCGGCGGACGCGGAGCCGGCCCCTCGCCGCGCCGACGGAAGCGCAAAGCGTCGTCCTCCTTGCGAGCGAGCAGCGCGGTAATGCGAAATCCCCCGTAGCCGGCATCGCGCAGCGTCCGGTAGCCGCGCAGATGGGCCGGCATTATGCGCCCGCAGCCGATAAGTCCCAGCCGGATCTCGCTCGACATATCAGACCCTCCTCGGGCGCTTCGTGCAGGTTGCCTGCGACGGACTCTTCGTCCCCGAGCGCGCGGACATCTGCCGCGAGAGGAGGAGTCCGATGGTGGCTGCGGAAGAGTGTTCGGCGGACAAGGGAG
>CBFDBV010000322.1:0-5726 GCA_965603135.1 uncultured bacterium | reverse complement strand
GTGCTGCCCTTCCAGCGGTCCGAGGACCTGGAGTTGTGCCGCTCTCTTGCCGCGGCGATCCCCGATGCGGTGCCGCTTGAGGCGCCGCTGCGTCCTGCCGAGCTGATGGCCATCATCGGGCGGCTGGAGATGCTGGTGGCGATGCGGCTGCACGCGCTCATCTTCGCCGCCGCGCAGGCGGTGCCGGCGGTCGGCGTGGCCTACGATCCCAAGGTGGCGGCCTTCTGCGAGCGGGTGGGTCAGCCGTGCATAGCGCTGGGCGCCGTCGGCGAGCTTGGCGAGCTTCTTGAGCGGGCTTGGGCGGCGCGTGCGGAATTGGCCGACGAGCGAGCGCACCGCGCCCACGACCTGAAGGCGCAGGCCGAGCGCAACTTCGAGGTCATCGAGCGCCTGGTGGGCGAGCTGACCTAGTGCTTAGTTGCGGAGGTCCGCGGGACTATGGAGGGGCCGAATGGGGAAGGATGCCGCGAAGCGGCGGTGCGGTGGGTGGAGTTGCGCAGCAACTCCCAAGAGACCGCGAAGCGGTCTCCGGGGCCCCCATCCGGCCCATGAGCGGGGCGGATACTTCGTGCGGCCCTGCTTGTCCCCCGTAGCCTTGGCGAAGGGTGAACGGGCCAGCTTGCCCGCCGTAGCCTTGGCGAAGGCTGGGCCCTCGTATTCGGCCCCTCCGACGACGCGGCGAGACCCCTTTGCGCTGACTTGACCTGACACGGTCTCACGCAACTTGGCACTGGCAGGAGCAGAGCGGACGTGCCAGGGAGGAATCGTGATGGCTTGCAGTCCACGTTGGGCTTGCTGCGTGCTGGCGGGTTGCTGTCTGCTCGTGGCCGCGCCCGCGCCGGCGGACGCGCCGCCCTTTGCGCAGTTGGCGCATACGGGCAGGCCGCTGGTGCAGGAGGGTTCGGGCAATCTCCTGCCGAGCCCGGGCTTCGTTGATGCGCTGGAAGGCTGGGACACGTGGGGAGACGTGAGCGTCGTGGAGGTGGACGGCGAGAAGTGCCTGCGCTTCGGGCCGCCGGAGGGCGAGGAGACCTCGCGCATTCGGGTGTACTTGCGGGAACCCAGGGGCGGCGTACTCTATCTGCTGCGCTTTGAGGTGAAGATAACGCCGGACGTGGAGCTGGAGTGGGAGGCTGGTTATCCCGGCCTGCACGGTTGGCTCTCGGACGCGGTCCAGGGCAAGAACCCGCCGGGATCGGTGCGCATCCGCGAGACGCGCCGCAGCGACCAGTGGTTCCCCAGGGAGATCCGACTGTTCAGCCACCCGGAGACGGACGCTCTCTACGTTCTGATGGGCGCTCACGTGACCAGGGGCGACATCCTGACTCGCCGGTGGGAGATCATCGAGGAGCCGGTGACCGAGGGGGAGGCTCGCGTCGTGATGCACACGCCCGCCGGCGACTGGGCGGAGGTCCCGCACTATCCCCAGCCGCCGGCGCCGGCTGCCCCGACTCTCTGGGCGCCCGCCGACCCCGATGGCCTGCGCAAGTATGCGCATCCCGCCCCCGCGGATTTCGAGCGGCCGCTGGAGCTGGCTGGCACTCCCGGCGAGATGTGCGTGGCATCCGTGGCTCTCCATGCGCCAGCCGGCCTCTCAGCGGTCAAGTTGTCGTTCGGCGAGCCCGCTGACGATGGCGTCGCTCTAGGCGCTGCGCCCACCTGGAAGTGGATCGTCTTCCATCCTCGACGCACGGACTTCTACGGTCGCGGCCGGACGTTCCACTACGTGCCGGACTCCTTCGTGGCGCGCCCCGACGGGGTGGATTGCCCGGCTGGTGAGACGACCGCCTTCTGGATCAACCTGCGGCTGCCCGAGGACGCCCGCCCGGGAACATATCGCGCCGAACTCCGCGCCCGGGCTGTGGGGCTGGATCTGTCATTGCCCGTGCAGGTTCGGGTACACCCCTTCGAGCTGGCGGGCCTCCCCGGGCGCATCCGCCACTTGTACCTCGACGGTGGTCGCTGGCAGAAGATGACCGACGAGCAGGTGCTGGCTGAGATCGGGGACGTCAAGGACCACGGCTACGCGTCGATTCCTCTGAGCGCGGGGGGCGAGTTCACCGTCCAGGACGGGCGCGTGATCGGCTTCGAGCTCTCCGAGGACGCCCGGCGTATGATCAGGCTGGCGCAGGAGGGCGGCCTCGACGGTCCCTTCGGCTTCTGGGTCGGCAAGTGGCCGCGCTACCTGCGCGACAAGCTCGGCCTGCCGGAGGACGCCCTCGACGGCTACGCGAACATCTGGCCGGGCGAGATCGCCACGGCCATGGTGGACGCCCTCAAACACCTGAAGGCCGAGGTGACCGCGCTGGGCGTTGAGGATGCCTTCATCATCGCCGTTGACGAGCCGGGATACTGGAAGAAGGGCAGTCCGGAGCGCTACGCCTGGGAGATGGACGTCTACCGCCGCGCTGGCTGGGATTCTTACTGCACCACCAGCACCCCGCCGCCGGACCCCCTGGGCATGCACGTGACCTATCACTGCTACGGCGGCGGCAGGCTCACGCTCGACCCGGTGCGCGCGGCCTTCGTGGCCGAGCAGACGCGCGCCGCCGGCCAGCAGCTCTGGTACTACTGCACCGGCGCTTACTCAGGTCAGATCGGTAATATGTTGCGCAATCGCTATTGGGCGGGGTTCTTCTTCTATCGCTGCGGCGCTGGCGGCACGGCGAGTTGGACCTTCCAGCGGCCCCGCGGGAACGCCTTCGACGACTTCGAGGTAGACGAGCGCACCGGCAAGCCACGCGCCGGCCAGCCCTGCATCACTTATCCGGACCCGGAGCACCCGGGAGAGAGCCTGGACACGCCGCAGTGGGAGGGCCTGCGCCAGGCTTGCTACGATCACCGTTACGCCGAGACACTGCGGCAGAGCATCCAGGTGAGGCGCCAGCGCGATCCCGCGGCTGCCGAGCGAGCCGAGCAGCGCCTGGCCGAGCTGATGGCCGAGTTGCCCTGGAACGGCGAGTCGTTCCTGTGGCCGGAGATGACGAACGCCAAGCTCGCCGCGACTCGCACCGCCATCGCGGAGGAGATCGCTCGTCTCGCGGCCCGCTAAGGGTCGGCTGCGGCGGAACCACACTGTCGGGCAACACACACACGGAGGCAATGAGCGCAATGAGCAGAGCACCAGTGACCGCGGTCGTCGTCGGGTGCGGACATCGTGGCGTCGGCTACGGGCGATACTCCCTGAACCATCCCGAGGACCTGAAGATCCTCGCGGTGGCCGAGCCCGATCCCATCAGGCGTGAGCGCGCTGCCGAGCAGTTCGGCATCCCGCCGGAGCGTCAGTACGACACCGGGCAGGAGTTGGCGCAGGAGCCCCGCCTGGGCGACGCGGCCATCAATGCCACCATGGATCAGGATCACGTGCCGACCACGCTCCCGCTTCTGGAGGCGGGCTACGACGTGCTGCTGGAGAAGCCGATCTGCTCCACCCGGGAGGAGCTGCTGGAGCTGCTGCGGGCGGTGCACAGGACCGGCCGCAAGCTGATGATCGGCCACGTGCTGCGCCATGCGCCGTTCTACGTGGGCATCAAGCAGCGCCTGCTGGACGGCGAGATCGGCGACATTATGACGGTGCACACCGAGGAGAGCGTGAGCTACCACCACCTGGCGGCTGCCTTCATTCGCGGCAGGTGGAACCGCAGGGACACCTCCAACCCGATGCTGCTGGCCAAGTGCTGCCACGATCTGGACCTGGTGGCGTGGTTCAAGAGCGGCATCCGCCCCACGCGCGTCGCCAGCATGGGCAGCAGGATGCTCTTCCGCGAGGAGATGGCCCCGCCGGGCTCGGGAACGCGCTGCCTGGTGGACTGCGAGATCGAGGATACTTGCCCGTACTCGGCGGGCAAGAACTACCTGGAGCAGAAACGCTGGGGGGCGTATTCCTGGGAGGCCATCGAGCACATCGCCGAGCCGACCGAGGAGGACAAGCTCGAGTCACTGCGCACGGACAATCCCCACGGCAGGTGCGTCTGGCGGTCGGACAACGACGTGGTGGACCATCAGTCGGTCGTCACCGAGTTCGAGGACGGCGCACTTGCCACGCACGACCTGGTTACCGGCACGCCCAGGGGGAGGCGCTCAATTCACATCGTGGGCACCACGGGCGAGGTGGAGGGCCTCATGGAGGAGGGCAAGTTCGTGGTGCGGCATCCGGACGCGCGCGCCGGGCAGGAATACGCCGAGGAAGAGGTGGACCTGAGCGTGGCGGCGGATATGCACGGCGGCGGGGACATGCGGCTGGTGGAGGACTTCATCCACGTGGTGCGCGGCGAGGCGCCCTCCATCTCGACCACGGACATCGCCGACTCCGTCTACGGTCACCTCATTGCCTTTGCCGCGGACGAGGCGATGCTGGAAGGACGCGTGGTCGAGATCGAGGACCTCGACGGGCCCGCATGAGCGTGCCGCTTCCCCGGTCCGCTTCGTAGTCAGCGATTCGAGGGCGCGTCGGCCGTGCTAAGCTCGCGCTGGGCCCAGTGCGCGAGCCGCGCTACCTCCGTCTTGAGATGGGCGACGACCTGGGGCATACCGGTGAGGTCCCCGTTGCGTCTGATCGCTCCGATTCTCCGGGCGGCCTCCCGCACGCTCTCGGCCGTAAGGTTGGCCGCGGCGCCCTCGATGCCATGAGCGAGGTTCGCGGCCTCATCGGCGTCGCCGGACGCGGCCGCTGCGTCCATCTCCTCGAGTTGCTCTTCAGCGTAGGCGAGGAAGTCCACGATCAGCGACTCGGCGAACTCCACATCCCCGTCCACTGCTTCCACCAGAGCGCTCATATCCAGGATACCGGTCGGACGCGCCGGCGCAGTTACGGGGTGAGGTGTCTTGGACCCGGGCTCGTGGGCCGGTGATCTGCGCCATTGATTCAGCTTGGCAAGCAATTGACTCTGGTCAAAGGGCTTGGACACGTAGTCATCCATGCCTGCTGCCAGGCATTGGTCTCGGTCTCCCGCCATGGCGTGGGCGGTCAGTGCGATGATCGGGATGTCCGCAAACCGCGGGTTGGCGCGAATGCGTCGAGTGGCCTCCAACCCATCCATCTTGGGCATCTGTACGTCCATGAGCACGAGGTCGTAGGGCCGAGCCTCCAGCGCTTCAATCGCCTCCGTGCCGGTGGTCACGACATCAACGCTGTGCCCGCTCTTGCCGAGCATATGGACAGTGACCTTCCGGTTGACGGGGTTGTCCTCGGCCAGCAGCACGCGAAGAGGCGTGCCATCATCTTCTGGCCAGTGGGGAACAGTCACCTTAGTTGACTGTCCCCGTCGCCCGATGGCAGATGGCGCGAGAGCCTCGACAACAGCATCGAACAGGTCCGATCTCCTGATGGGCTTCGTGACGTAGCCTGCGGCTCCAGCAGCGCGCACCTCCTGCGATATCCCTGCGCCCACGGAGCTGAGAATGAGGACAGTAGCGCCCTTGAGAGCGGGATCAGCGCGGATGGCACGCGTCAGGTCGAAGCCGTCCATCTCTGGCGTCTGCGCGTCGGTCAGCACAAGGCGGTACGGCTGATCGCGCACAGCCGCGCGCAACTCCTCAAGGGCCTCAGCAGCGCTGGAGGCCGCCGTGGGAATGCATCCCCACGCTTTGACGTACTCCCTGAGGATCCTGCGATTGGTGGCGTTGTCGTCCACCACCAGGACGCGCATCTCCTTCAGCTCCTCCGTGCTGACTGGTGGCCGTCTCTCGCCCTCCCGCGCAGCTCTGAGCGGGAGTCGGAAGCTGAA
>CBFDBV010000321.1:0-5738 GCA_965603135.1 uncultured bacterium | reverse complement strand
GCGCGCAGGACATCGCCCGCCACGAGTTCGAGGCGATGAAGAAGCTCGTCGAGAAAGCCTGAATTCATCGCAGCCGGAGGCGGCCCCCGCAATGCAGCTTCAACTGCACGACAACGTTCAGTTCATCTACGAGCTGGTTCTCGCGCAGATGGAGCTGGAGGCCGCCGGCGTCAGCTACGAGGTCTCGGAGGGCCTGCGCAGCTTCGATGCCGACGACGGCCTCGACCGGCCGCGACTGCTGCGGCGCTCGGCGTACCTCAAGTCGGTAGGAGACGAGCCGACCGACTACCATCTCATCCAGCGGTACAACCGCACGCGGTCGGTCAATCAATACCTCACCCACTGGTTCTACCCGTACAAGGGGAAGTTCCACCCGCAGATGATTCGCGCGCTGCTGGGCATCATCGGCCTGGAGCCGGGGGACGTGGTGCTCGACCCGTTCATCGGCAGCGGCACGACGGCGGTGGAGGCGCAACTGCTGGGCATTGACTGTGTGGGCGTGGACACCTCGCCGCTGTGCTGCCTGATGTCGCGAGTCAAGAGCGGGGCCTGGGAGGCGCTGGAAGAGATCGAGGCGGCCGCCGATTACGTAGCGCCGTGCGCACCCAGCAATGCCCAGGAGAGGCTCTTCCGTGCCCCCGACGACCGCGAGCTGCCCGAGGGCATGGTCAGGGACTTCTTCGACCTGGCGGAGATGATCGCGCGCTCGGACGCCTCGCGGCGACGCAGGGACGCTCTGGAGGCGTTCGTGAAGAACCGGGATCGGATGCTCGACTCGGTGCGGGACCACGCGAAGGTTCGTAAGGAGCTAGGGCTGAAGTTCGGCAAGGTGGACATCCGAGAGACGGACGCGCGCGGCCTCCCCCTCGATGACGAGAGCGTGGATGGCATTATCACCTCTCCGCCGTACTCCATCGCGCTGAACTACGTCAAGAACGACGCCCACGCCCTGGAGGCGATGGGTTACAACCTGGAGGACCTCTCGGAGCAGTTCATCGGCGTGCGCGGCACCGGCAAGCAGCGCTTCGAGCTGTACGAGCAGGACATGCGGCAGGCCGCGACGGAGATGTGCCGCGTGATGAAGCCGGGGACGCAGTGCGTGGTGGTCATCGGCAACGTGACCTACCGGGGCGAGGAGGTTGACACCTCCGGAATGTTCACTCGCGCCTGCCAGGACGCGGGGCTGGAGCTGGAGCGCACGATAGACAAGATAATCTTCGGCCTCTATAATGTGATGCAGAAGGAATACGTGCTGTTCTTCCGCAAGGCGTGAGCGCGAAGGTCGGCGGGACGTCCTGACTCTGGCGGAGTGCGCGGTATGTCCAAGCGCGAGACCATCACCAGCGACATTGATGAGTTGATCGCGGTGCTGCCCGAGCGCGTGCAGGCGCAACTGCGCGCGCATCCGGACCTCGACGATCTCCTTGAGGTCGTCGTGGACCTGGGGCGGGCCATCGAGGCGCGCTTCCCCGGCAAGTTCGAGCTGCTGGCGGGCTCGCCGGCCACGCGCGCGGACATAACGGGCATCGTCACGCGCGTGGGGGAGTTCGACCGGGACAACCGCGCGGGCATCGAGGCCACGCTGCACCGCATCAGCGCCATCCGCAATCGCCACGGCGAGGTCGTGGGCCTGACCTGCCGCGTGGGCCGGGCGGTCTTCGGCACGATAGACATCATCCGCGATGTCATCGAGACCGGCGCGAACATCCTGATGCTGGGCCGGCCGGGCGTGGGCAAGACCACGAAGCTGCGCGAGGTCGCCCGCGTGCTGGCTGACGAGTTCGACCGGCGCGTGGTGGTGGTGGACACCAACAACGAGATCGGCGGCGACGGCGACATCCCGCACCCGGCCATCGGCCGTGCCCGCCGTATGCAGGTTCCCCACGACCAGGAGCAGCATGACGTGATGATCGAGGCCGTGGAAAACCACATGCCGGAGGTCATCGTCATTGACGAGATCGGGCACGAGGAGGAGGCATTCGCGGCGCGCACCATCGCCGAGCGCGGCGTGCAACTGATCGCCACCGCGCACGGCAACAGCCTCGAGAACCTGATGGCCAACCCCACGCTGTGCGACCTGATCGGCGGCATCCAGGCCGTCACCCTCGGGGACGAAGAGGCGAAGAAGCGCGGCACGCAGAAGACCGTGCTGGAGCGCAAAGCCCCGCCGACTTTCGACATCGTCATCGAGATCGCCGACATCAACAGGCTCGCAATCCACCACGACGTGGCGGAGACCGTTGATCGGATACTGTTGGGCGAGCCGCTGACCGCCGAGCTGCGCCAGTACGATCAGGCCGGCCAGGTGGTGGCGGTGGAGCGTGAGATGGCCGCAGCCGGGCCGCCGCAGGTCGGCCAGGCCGACGAACTCGACGCCCTGGAGCTGGAGCTGCGCCGTGCGCAGGACCGGGGCCCCGTGATACGCCTGCTCCCCGTCGGCATCAACCGCGAACACCTGGAACGCGCGCTGCGTCAGCACCGCTTCCCCGGCATGGTCACGGACTCGGCCGAGGACGCCGATGCCGCGCTCGTGCTGGAGTGGGCGCTGGAGCAAGGCAAAGCGCCGGAGGGTGTCGAGCAAGTGATCGCGGTGCGCAGTGACACGTACACTCAGGTGTACGACGCCGTGCACCGGCTCGCCGAGAGCGGGGGGAGCAGCCGCGAGGCGTTCGCCCTGCGCGAGGCGCGCGAGGCCACCGAGCGCGCGCTTGACGAGGGCGTCGCGGTCGAGTTGCTGCCCCAGGACGCCTACGTGCGGCGGCTCCAGCACGAGCTGGTAGCCAAGCACGACCTGAAGTCGAAGACCATCGGTGAACCGCCGCGGCAGCGCGTGCGCGTCCTTCCTCCCTAACGGCAGGCAAAGGGCAAAGGGGAAGGGGCAAAGGGGAACGACGAACGGCGGCCACGAAAGCAACCGCAGCAACGACAGGCACGACAGCTAACGGCAGCGGCGTGGGCTGAGCCATGCGTGACGACCTTCGGTTCATTGTGCTGGACGGCGTCGAAGGCTGCGGGAAGTCCACGCAGCTTCAGCGCCTCGCTGTCGCCTTGCGTGAGTCTGGTGACGAGCCCGTGGTCACCCATGAGCCGGGAGGCACGCCTGTGGGCGAGGCGATCCGCGCGGTGCTGCTCTCGCCGGAGTATCCGCTGATGACCGTGTTGACCGAGCTGTTCCTGTTTTGCGCCTCGCGTGCCCAGCACGTGCAGCAGGTCATCCGGCCGGCGCTCGATGAGGGCAGAATCGTCCTCTGCGACCGTTTCTCCGCCGCCACCTTCGCCTACCAGGGCTACGCCGGCGGAGCGGGGATCGAGCTGGCTGAGCGCGTGGACGGCGAGGCTACCGGCGGCCTGGCGCCAGACCTGACGATCGTACTCGATGTGCCCGTGGAGGAGGGCCTGAGGCGGAAGTTCGGGGAGGGGTGGCGCGAGCGACTTGACGCAGGCGACCGCATCGAGCGCAATGACCTGGAGTTCCATCGCCTCGTTCGCGAGGGCTTCCTGCGGTACGCGCAGCAACATCCGGAGCGCACGACGGTGGTGGATGGCGGTCGTTCGCCCGATGAGGTCTTCCTGGAACTAGTGGATCTCCTGGACCTGTGACGGCAAGCGCCGCGAAAGAGCGAAGCCCGGCCAGGTTAGCCGGGCTTCATCTCTCACCCTCCCCCCGGTGTCGCTCAATCAGCAGTGAATGCCAGCGGCGTGACTGAGCCGCCGCTGTCCGCCGACTCGAGGGCCGCCTCGATGAAGGCGACGATCTCGATGGTGATGTTGATGTCGAGGGGCGCCTCGCCGGTGTCGAACATCTGGGCGATGCGCTTGAGCAGCTCGCGGTAGATGCTGCTGGGGTCAATGCGCGTGATCTTGACGCCCTTGTCGCCCCAGGCGGTGAAGCCGTAGGCATGCGCGCCGGCGCGCGTGCCGCGCACGGTCCCCACGCGCCCGTCGGACCACCGCCCGACCGTGACCTCGCCGCCCTCCTCGGAGAAGCAGCTCACCTCGACGCAGCCGGGCCCCATGAAGGCGTAGAGCGTCTCCACGCCGTGGATGCCGTAGTGGAACAGCCCCGGGTTCTCCTCGTGCAGGGAAGCAGGGCTGAAGGCGGAGGCGCCGACCACGTTCCCCAGCCCCTCCTCGTCCGCGAGCGCCTCCTGCACCTCCAGGGCGTAACGCAGCGACGAGGACGAGAACACGGGCACACCGTTGTCCGCCGCCAGCCTCGCTATCTCCTGTGCGTCGGCCACCGAGCAGGTGAAGGGCTTGTCAATGTAGACGGGCATCCCCGCCTCCAGGAAGGGCCGGGCCTTCGCCAGGTGCTCCTTGCCTCCCTGAGACTCCACCAGCACCCCGTCCACCTTGCCGATGAGGTCCTCCGGCTCGTCCACCAGCTCGACACCCCAGCCGGCCAGCTTGTCGGTGTACTCCTGGACCCGCTCCGGCTCTGTGATCTTGGACTGCCCCGGATAGCCCGCCACGATCTCGCAGTCACTCTCCACCCACTGCTCCTCATCAATCTCCACGTGGTTGAGCCGCATCGTGAACTGCACCACGTGCGAGGTGTCGAAGTCAGCGATTCCCAGGCGCATCGTATTGTGCCTCCTGCGCAAAGCAGCCAGTGATGTTAGAACGTCGGGTACTTCTCCGCGTGCCGCCGGCCTCCTCCCTCGGCGACTCGAAACAGACGCCTGGCAGGATTGCGACGGGTCAGTCGCGAAACCTGTCTGCGTGCGCCAGGTCGGACGCGCTCCGAGGTGATGACCATGAAGTGGACACAGCTCGCAGGTGCGCTGGTTGCGCTCCTGCCTCTTTGCGTCGCGGCGGTCGCGCAGGACTGGGCGCCTGAGCCCGGTGACCTGGACCCGGAAGTGAACGTGGCCCTGGGCAAGCGGGTGCAATACGCGCCCCTGCCGGGCTACAGGCTGACTGCCAAGAACGATACCGACCCGACAGACCTCACCGACGGCGCGCTCTCAGACCACCCGCGCGGGCATCTGTGGTTTGAGAGCAAGTGCGTGGGCTGGAGCTACGGTGGGCGCTGCAACCTGGCCGTGGACCTGGAGGAGGTCCATCCGGTAAGAGAGGTCGCCATCCGCATCCAGGGCGGCTCGCCGCAGCCGGGGATCACCACGCCGGTCTGGATGGAGCTGCTCGTGAGCGATGACGGGGAGCTGTATCGGCTGGCGGGAGAGTACTCGACCTTCAGGGAGGGCGGGGCGCTGGCGGAGGGGATCGGCTCGCGAAGCGAGACGCAGGGCGACAACGAGAAGTTCGAGGTTCCGGCCTACGAGGGGACGGCGTGGGTGCATCGCTTCCGGTTCAGGGACCTGAGCACGCGAGCGCGATTCGTAGGGCTGCGGCTGTACGCGAGCGGGCTGACGGTGTCGGACGAGATGTACGTCTTCCGGGGCGATCACGACCCCGCCAGGTGCGACATGGCGGCGCTCCCGGTCGCGGACTTCAGCGTGAGCAGGCCGCAGGTGTACTTCCACAAGCCGTACGTGTGCTTCACCACTAATCTGGCGACGCCCAACCCGGTGGGGATCGTTGTGCCACCGGGCGCGGAGGCGGAGGACGTGGCCGTGGCGCTCGACCTGCCGAAGGGGACGAGGCTGCTGGGCGGCGGGTTCGGCGACACGGACCTGGCGAGCGTCGCGGGAGAGGAGGTCGAGGGCGGCGCGTTCCTGCGCTACCAGTTCCCGGCGGTCGCCAAGGCAAGCACGAAGACGTGGGGCCGGATCTTC
>CBFDBV010000320.1:0-5742 GCA_965603135.1 uncultured bacterium | reverse complement strand
GCGCTGGCGGGTCATACGCCCGCCGGCGTCGTGGACGCTGCTGGTCAGGTCTGGGTGCTTCTGCATACTGGCAGCCTCTCTTGCGAATGCGAACTGTTAGCCATTATACGAAAATGCGGGACGCATGTCAAGGCCGTTCTTCGCATCTCACCTCGGGAATGGTACAGGGGGGACGACGCCAAGTGAGGACAAGGCCCGCGCTGTTCATCAGTTAGCGCAAACCAGGTGGGACAGCCAAGGCGCGTTCTCTTGAGGTGGCCGGCCAAACCCGCGTATGTGCGCCTCCTGTGGAGGACGCCCCACCGGGAGAGCACTGTGTTCAGGCCCCTTAATCAGCCACGCCTGCTACTGCGCCACTCGAAGCGCGTGCGGAGGGAGTTGAGCTTGTCCTGCGCGACGAGGCCTTCATGCTGCAGCCTGCCAACGACGATGCCAGGGTGGACGCCCAATGATTTCGCTACGTCGCGCAGCGCGATGCCGCGTAGGGGTTCAAGCTGGCGAATGTGGTTGAAGTCCTCGCGGGGAATCAAGGTGTCAGCCGCGAACGCATTGGCCTCGCTCTCGAGTTCATCGGGCTCCAAGTCCTCTCTGTTGACGAAAACACCCTCAGCCTTGCGGTGCAAGAGCAAATGGCCCACCTCATGAAAGAAGCTGAACCAGAATACGTCCGCCCACTTGTATCGGAGGCTGAGCTGGATCAGAGCCTTGTACGAAGTCAACCATTGCGTGGCGCCGTGGGCGCAAGTTTTCCTCAAGTGAGGTAGCATCACGAGAGCAACCCCGCAGCGTGCCAAGGTCCCGGTGAGTTCCGGCATGAACTCGCGCGGAGCATCACAGGTCATGGCCCGCAACGTGGGGACTGCCTCTCTGAGCTTGGCCTTGTCAAATGACGCTGTCTCCATGTCATGGGCGAGGAGCTGCCCTTGCCGAAGCCACGCTGTGAGCGCCCAGTAGGAGGCTTCTCTGGATTGCGCGACCCGAAAAATGGCCGCCGGCCTCTGATCCAACGCCGCGAAAGACGCTACACCGAAGAAGGACAAGAGGTTCTGAGCCTTCTCAACGCGCTTCCGGGTCTCCGGCACCCAACCCAGTCTTGCCATCTCGGCATAGGGGAAGTCCTTGACCCGATCAGCCTCCTGGTTGAGAAGTCTCTGACCCTCCGTCAGGCGGGCCTTGGTTGTCTGGTAGTTCGCCTCCCGACTCATCCAGAAGCGCGCAGGCACACCAAGGGCCCGCTCGAGCTCAATGGCAGTCTTGGGAATTATCGCCTTTTTCCCGTTGACGATCTGACTAATGGTCTTGCTTGGACGGCCGGTACGCTCGGCGAGCTCAGCCTGTGTCATACCGAGTTCATCGAGTACCTCACGAAGGGTTTCCCCTGGTGGCACCGCGTAGTCGGGGCTAAAGGTCAGCCTCTCGTCAGTCATGATAGTCCCCTACCTCCGTGACTATGATAGCCGTAACGCTCTTGCGGTCGAGCCCGCCGTCAGGCTTGCGCGGCACGGGGTCGTGGTCCGGCACGAAGATCAAGCGTACCGCGCCATGGAGATCCATGGCGATCTGACCTCGCCGGTCGCCAGAGAGTTCATGCACGCGTCCAGGGATGAATGACGCCTCATGCAAGCTGTCACAGGCCTCCAAGTCGGCCAGCCGCTGCCTCAGCTTCTTGGCGGTATCTGTACTCAGGCGCTTCACCATGAGCTTCTGCTCGCTACATAGCTTTTCCAGCTGGGAAGTCTTGAAGGAGATATCCATGCCGTTGCCTGAACCTCAGTATATCATGATTAACCCCTGGGGTAAAGGTCTATCCGGGCTGCGCCACCCCAGCGACAGGGATGATTACCGTTGGCCGCGCACATCGCCCACAGCGCACATATCCGGCGGGGGCGCTTAGCATCGCCTCAAATGAAAGGCTGTGCGCCAAGTGCAGCCGCGTGGATGAGGTCCAGCTCACCGGCGATGCGGAGGCCGTCGCGGAAGTTGGGGGAGGCCTGTGAGCCGGTCAGGATCGCCTCCACGAAGACGCCCACCAGCGTCCGGCGATCGAGGTACTTGTCGGGGACGTCGCGCGCGAGGTACTCGGAGGCCGTGACCTGATCGTCGCGCGGCCGGCGCTCGTAGACCTCAATCTTCCCCTCTGGGCCCGGGCGCACGCGCACACAGGCGTCCTGCCCGTCAATTTCCCAGGCGCTGTAACCGGGGCTGAAGCGGCTGAGCTGATATGAGCCGAGCACGTTGCGCTCGTAACGCACGCTGAAGTTGATCGCGTCCCAGGCCGTGACCTCAGCCGCCCCGCAGCCGTCCTCACTCTCGCGCTCGCCGATGAAGACGGCGCCCATCGCCGAGGCCTGCGTCAACTCCCCCGCCGCCTCGCCCATCGTGAAGTGCGCCAGGTCGAGCGCGTGCGCGCCCAGGTCGCCCAGCACACCGTAGCAGCCCCGGTCAGCCTGGAGGCGCCACTCGAGCTTGACCTCGGGGTCGGAGATGCGATGCACCGACATCCGGGCGCGGAAGTGCCGCAGTTCGCCCAGGAAGCCCTCGGCGACCAGGTCGCTGACATATCGCGCCGCTGGCTCGTGGCGGCGCTGCATACGCACCGCGTGCACCACGCCGGCAGACTCGGTGGCCGCCAGCATCTCCTCGGCCTCGACGGCGTTCATCCCCAGGGGCTTCTCGCAGAGCACGTGCTTGCCGGCGGCCACGGCTGCCAGCACCGCCGGCCGATGCAGATGATCCGGCAGAGGGATGCTCACCGCGTCCAGGCCATCGAGCGCCAGCAGCTCGTCCCAGTCCGTCGCGGCGAAGACGCCGGCGAGCTTGTGCTCCCGCTGAGCTGCGGCGACGCGCTCGGGATCAATATCGCAGATGGCTACGATCTCGGCGTCAGGACAGGCCTGGAACTCCTGGATGTGCGACCCGCTGATGCGCCCGAGGCCGATGATTCCTACGTCAACTGTGTCCGCACTCATTCACCGTCGCCTCCTGGAAGGGAGCTGACTGCGCTTCACGCACTGCTACCGCGCGTGGCGGCCTCAGGCGCCCACCTGCGGTCGTCATCCCCTGCAAGCAGATTGCTGCTGCCGCTACGTGAGCCGAGCCGTTGTGTCGTGGCGGCAGGTGCACTCGGCCGCCGTGGTTATGCTTCACTGACGCGGCGGGATGTCCTCCCTCGGCCGGGCCCTTTGCAGCGGCGCGTGGAAGGACTTGTGCCTTGGATCGGCGAAGCCGGAGCCGAGCGCCACGGTCGCGGGGGCAAGTGCGAAGCAGGAGAACGGTGCGCGGTGATTGCGTGAGCGAGCAGAAGAAGGGCATCTCCCGGCAGAGAGAAGCCCTCGACCTGCTGAAGTGGCTGGCGGCGGTCATCGCCATCGCCGGACTGCTCGCGTGGGTGGGCTGGCGTGCGTGGCAGGATGCGCAGCAGGTCGAGTGGGAGGGCCTGCGCATAAGGCCGGGGCTGGTGGCGCTGTCCATGGCGTGCCTGGCCGGCGCGTTCTTCTTCCACGGCCTGCTGTGGGTGCGGATGATGCGAGGGCTGGGCTACCGGCTGGGTTGGGTGGCCGGGATGCGGGCCTGTGTGCTCTCGCAGCTTGGCAACTACGTGCCGGGCAAGGTGCTGATGATGGTGTTCCGCGCCCAGGTGGTGCGCCAGCACGGCCTGCCCGGGTGGCCTGTGGCGAGCAGCGTGGTGCTGGAGACGGTGCTGCGGAACCTGGTGGCGGCGGTGGTAGTGGCGCTGGGGCTGCTTGAGCTGGGGTCGCGCCTGGGCGAGACATACGGGGTAGCGTTGGTGGCCTTCGTGATAGTCTCGGCCACCGTGGCGCACCCGTCGGTGTTTCAGCGCCTCGTAGGCTATCTGCTGCGGCGGCTGGGACGGGAGCCGCTGCCCCGGCGGCTGTCGTGGCTCGACACCGGCCTGCTGCTGGCGGGCTACTTCGCGTACTGGGCGCTCTACGTGCAGGGCTTTCGCCTGCTGACGCTGGGGACCATGGGAGGCGAGGATGCGCCGGGCTACGCCCTGGCGGTCTCGCTGCTGCTGGCGCAGATAGGCAGCACGCTGGCGGTCTTCGCGCCGGTCGGGCTGGGCGTGGCTGACGCGACGCTGGAGGCCATGTTGAGGCTGACGGGCGCAGTGTCAGCGCCGGGAGTGCTGGCGCTGGTGACCAGGCTCTGGCGCACGGTTACTGAGCTTGCGGCCATCGGCCTGGCCTGGGTGCTCGGCGCGGGCTCAGGGGCTCACGGGCCCTCGGCAGGCGAGAAGCGGTAGATGGTCATCTCGGCCGAGGCGAAGACCTCCTCGATGTCGCCCCACCCCATCAGGGCTGCTGCCCGCTCCCCATCCGCTGCGACATGACCACAGCCCGAAGCGATCATGATCGAGCGCCGCTGATCGTGGGACGTGGCAGGCTCGAAGAAACGGCGCACGATCTCCCACTTGCGCTCGAAGTCAATGGTCTGCTGGCGGTGGCCCACGTACACTCGCCGCTCGGCATAGCGCCCCCCGAAGTTGCCCACCCGTGGCGGCGTCATCACCCTCGCCTCACTGTCGGTGTTCGTGCGTAGCCAGTCGAAGCCGCGAAGCCAATCGCGAGCGATCACTCCCTCCTGACTGAGGGCGTCGTCAACCAGCAGCTTCACGTTGGTGGGCAGGATGAACAGCAGCAGCAGGCCCAGGCAGAGGCGGTGCACGGCGGGTTGGCTCCAGCTCCGCAGCCGGGCGCTGAGCCAGGGGAGGGCCCACCGGGAAAGGCCAACGGCCGCCAGCATGGCGAGCGGGAGGTGCACCCCCTCGACGCAGCGGCGCTCGAACTTCACCAGGGGCCCCGAGTACGCTGCGATGGCCGCCAGCAGCGGCCACAAGAGCACCAGCCAGTCAGCGACGCTGCGCTGCTCCTGGCGGAAGAGGCGGGACATGCCCGCCAGCGCAAGAGGAAACGCGATGCCGAAGCCTATTATGTAGACGAGCGGGGCGGGGGAGGGCAGCACGTTCTGTGCCGACCAGGCCTGCATTATCTCGCTCGATCTGACCTGCCAGGCGAGGAAGGCGGCGGGTGGGAGGAAGCCCAGCAGCGCCACCAGATTCACCCAGGCCGTGCGCCAGCCCGAAGGCCTGATGATGCGGCAGGCCACGAAGTGCAGCACGAGCAAGGGCACGATAACCGCGGCCGTGAACGGGTGGACGAGGGTCAGCAGGGCCAGGCACAGAGCGGCCCCCACCCCCAGGCCCCAGGTGGGCCGCTGGTAGGAGCGAAGGAGAAGATAGAGCAGCGCCGCGATGGCAACGAGGGCGAGCGTGAAGTGCGGGAGCACCAGGAACGAATGATAACCCCACAACTCGGGCATCAGGTCGGCGCTGAAGATGACGGTGCGGCCGGCGGTGGCGTTGATGAGATCGGTGAGGGCACCCAGGCCGCTGCCGAGGGCCACGATGAGGAAAGCGTACGTCCGCTCCCGCTGCCCCTCGAAGAACTCCGCCAACGCCAGATAGACCAGAATCAAGTAAGCGAAGCCCAGGATCAGGCGATACCCATGGTAGAGATAGGGCAGCGGAACGGGGATGAGGCGACCGGTCAACCCCAGCACCAGCCAGGGGAGCCCCGGAAGGATCGGGCGATGGTCTTCGGTGGTGTGCAGGTCGTAGACGAGCAGGCGGCCGTCGCGCACCTGCCGGGCCCACATGAGGTAGGTGTTCTGATCCGCGACCTGCTCGCAGTTGTCGGTGAAGATGGCTTCCGGCGGCGTCGC
>CBFDBV010000319.1:0-5756 GCA_965603135.1 uncultured bacterium | reverse complement strand
CAGGGATGAAGCGGCGGGCCGAGATCTTCGGCTCGCCGCTCGGCTTTCCGCACCGACGAAGGGAATCCCGCGCGCGAACGCGAAGGTCCTTGCGCTCACGTTGTCAACATCGCTCCTGCGAGCGGAGTTGCTCCAACGCAACGCACGTCGGCTGACGATCACGAGGAGGTCCTCGGATGGCTGCGCTGTCCCCGCCCCGATATGACGGTTGGTACTGCTTCGACGAACTCACCGCCTACCTGAAGGACGCCGCGGGCGCCTGCGGCGATCGCTGCGCGCTGCATTCGCTGGGCAAGACGCCCGAGGACCGCGAGGTCTGGATGCTCGAGATCACCAACTCCGCCGCCGGAGTGGGGGAGAGCAAGCCCGCCTTCCTCGTCCACGGCAACATCCACGCCAAGGAGGTCGCCGGCTGCACCGCCTCCCTGCAGCTCATCCACGATCTGCTGGCCGAGCCGCCCGACGACCTGGACGTCGCGGGGCTGCTCGATGAGGTCGTCTTCTACGTCATCCCGCGCCTCAACCCGGACGGCGCGGAGTTCGCGCTCACCACCGGCGGCGAGATCCGCAGCCGCACCGATGAGCTGCGCGAGCCGAACGCGCTCTATCAGCAGGACGTGGATGGCGATGGCTGGATAGTCTCGATGCGCATCGAGCGGCCCGACGGTGATATGAAGCTCTCGGACGAGGACCCGAGGTCAATGGTCCCCCGCAAGCCGACGGACACAGAGGGCCCCTTCTTCAAGGTCCACCCGGAGGGCCTCGTCCACGAGTACGATGGCGGCGAGGTCCGCCGAACCGCGCGCAGCCACGACTTCAACCGCAACTGGCCCGCCAACTGGCATCAGGAGCACGAGCAGGGCGGCGCCGGGGACTTCCCGTTCTCGGAGCCGGAGATGCACGCGCTGGCCGAGTTCGTCTACGCTCACCCGAATATCTTCGGCATACTCGGCTTTCACTGCGGCACCAACGCCATCCTGATGCCGCCCAGCGGCGGCTCAGAGGACGACATCCTGGCCGAGGACCGCAAGGTCTTCAAGGAGCTGGGCGAGCGCGCCGCCGAGCTGACCGGCTTCGGCCTGCTCGCCACCATCAACTATCGCCACGAGAGCCAGCCGCCCATCTCGCTCAAGGGGCACTCCGCCGACTGGGGCTACCAGCACCTGGGGCTCTTTCACTTCGAGGTCGAGCTGGGCAACATATACAACGCCGCCGGCATCCCCCAGGAGGACTTCTTCGAGCGTGAGCCGGAGGACCGGCCGCTGATGGAGATAGACGCCCTGCGCTACCACGACGAGCACCCCGAGCACGAGATGTTCGTGGACTGGCACGACTTCGAGCACCCGCAGCTCGGCCCGGTGCAGATAGGCGGCTGGAAGAGGCACTGGCTCATCAGCCCCTCGCTCGACGAGCTGCGCGAGCGCATCGCGCCCGGCTCTGCGCGCTTCATGATGGAGTACGCGCAGCGCCATCCGCGCCTGTGCATAAGCGACGTCGTGGCGGATCGTGTGGACGGGTCGGTCTATCGCGTCCGTGCCCGGGTGAGGAACGCCGGCGCCTTCCCGACGAACGTCAGCCAGCGCGGGCTGAGCCTGCGGGCGCTGAAGCCCGTCGCGGTGGAGCTTGTCGCCGGGGACGAGGCCGAGGTGGTCTCGCGCGACCGCCATCAGGAGATCGGCCAACTTGCGGGGCTGACCGGCTCGCGGGAGCTGGAGTGGTTCGTGCGCGGGAAGCCGGGCGCGCGCCTGACCATCCGCGCGACCTCGCAGAAGGCGGGAACGGTCGAAGGGGAGATAGTGCTGTAGGTCGGGCTTTCCAGCCCGCCTCGCCGATGGTTCGCGCGCGGCGGAGTCGGGCAAGAATGCCCGACCTACGTGCAGGAGGGAGTACTACGCGTGCCGCGCGCGGCGATCTCTGACCACGCGGTATTCGTCTCCGCGATCAGCCTGTCAATGTTGCCCGCCAGCAGCAGTTGCCACTCGGCATCCCCGAGGCCCAACCCGCGCAGCTTCTCTAACTCGACCGTCGGGAAGTTGTAGAACGGCTGGCTCGTGCCGGACACATCGGTGCCGAAGATCAGGCGCTCCACGCCGACGCCGTTGAGAATGAACTGCACGGCCTCCAGCGGCGCTACGCTCGTGTCGAAGTAGACGTTCGGCCGATCAAGGAACGCGGTCATCCGCTCGGTGCCGCCGTTGAGCATTCCGGTGTGCGGGATGATGACCGGCAGGTCGGGCGAGCGTTCGATGAAAGCGACCGTGTTCTCGAACTCCTCCTCCAGCGTGACCGGCATATTCAGCTCTCGGATCGCCTCCAGCGCGCGCTCGCACGCGGCGGTAGCGTAGTCGTAGCGCGGCTCGTCGGGGTGCCTGTGCCACTTGATGCCCGCGAAGGCGCTGAGGTCGTCCAGCTCCTGCTGGTCCTGGGGCAGCGCGTAGCCGTCCCAGATGAAGAAGAACGGGTAGAGGCTTGCGTTGTCTCGGGCCATCCGCAGGCAGTACTCGTTCGCCTGGCGCCGGGCCTCGTCGTTGTCCACGGTGCGGTACATATCCTCCGGGAAGGCGAACACGACCGCGCCGGTCGCCTGCGCGTCCCGCAGGTCATCCTGAAGCTCTTGCAGCGGATAGGCCTTCGTCGCCTGATTGTCTCCAACATGAACGTGGGCATCAATGATGCGCATCGTCGCATTGCCTCCTATGCACGCTGGGGCTCGAAGTCTGTTCCTCTTCTCTCGTTCGCCAGCGCCGCCCTGGCCCCTGCAAGAAGGTATTGCATGTCGTTTGCGCGAATGTCAGCAAGTCGGCACGCAGGGCAAGCCCTGCGCTGGGACAGAGTGGGCGGCCCTGTCGGTTGCCAGAGGAGCGCTTGCGCTCCGGCTTCCTGTGCTGACGCCCACCCGAGGGCGTGGGGCTGGCGGCTAGAAGCTGTCTCATAACCTGCGCGAACGGCATTGGCGGGCCCGCCTTCGCCAAGGCTTCGGCGGACAGGCTTGGAAGCCCGCCCTACGGTGGGTCTTGAAACGGGCTCTAGCCTATCCCGACGTGCGCCGCCAGCTCCAGCGCGGCGTCGGCGACCATCTGTGGGGTGATCTGAGTCATACAACGGCGGTCAGCGCACGGCTGGTGGGGCCGACACGGTCGGCACGGTATGCCATCAATGTACACCGTCCGAGCCCTCTCGCCCTTGGGGCCGTTGCGCAGCGGGCTGGGGCCCAGAATGCCGACCACGGGCGCGCGGACTGCAAAAGCGATGTGCGTCAGCCCGCTGTCGCCGCCGATCACCAGGTCCGCCCGTTGCAGCAGAGCCGCCGCCTGCCGGATGTTCGTTCGGCCGGCGAATACGGTGGCGTCGCAGCTCATCCGTTGGGCCAGGGCCTCTGCCCGCGGGCGCTCGCTCTCGATGCCGGGGATGATGATGGTTGCGCCGAGCTTGTCGGTGAGTATCTCTGCGAGCCGCACGAAGCGGTCTTCCGGCCACTCGCGGCGCGGCTCGGCCGAGAAGGGGACCAGCACGACTACCGGTGCGTCCCCGCCGAGGTGCTCGGTCGCGAACAGCTCATCGGCCGGCCCGAAGTCGTCATCGTCGAGGAACAACTCGGGCACGTAGTCGTCGGTGTCAACGCCCAGGCTCGCGCATTGCTGGAGATAGCGCTGGGATATGTAGGCCTGGTCCCAGCGCTCGGGGGAGAGCTCGGTGTAAGCAAAGAGGGCGCTCTCGCGCGCCTCCTCCTTGCCGATGCGCCGGGGCGCGCCGCTTGCGTACGTGATGATGCCGCTCTTGAGCAGGCCCTGGAGATCAATCGCGGTGGTGAACTCGGAGGCTTTCAGCCGCCACCAGGTCTCGAGCAGGCTGCGCGCCCTGACCCTGGTGCCGACCGGGACAATCTCGTCAATGTGCGGGTTGCCAGCCAGCAGGGGGACCGCCGGCTCCTGCACCGCCCAGGTTACGTGGCAGTCCGGCATCGCCGACTTGAGGCCGCGCGCGACCGGCGTGCTCTGCACCACGTCGCCCAGGGACGATAGACGGACTATCAGGATGCGCTCGGGCAACTCAGATCTCCCCACATAGCGAGGTGGCGCGGAAATCGGCGCGATGATGTCCGATCAAGTCAGGTACGACTGCCGCCTGTTCACCGGCTACAAGCCCTGCCCCTACGATTCCCAGTGCGCCGGCTGTGCCCACTACGAGCCGATGGGAACGCGGATTCTCATCGTCAGGGTGCACCAGCTCGGCAACATCGTTAAGTCCACGCCCATCCTTCACGCGCTGCGGCGGAAGTACGATCCCGCCTGGATCGCCTGGCTGGCCAGCCCCACTGCCGCGCCGCTGCTTCGCAACAACCCCCTGGTTGACGAGGTGATCGAGTACACCTGGCAGAACGTGCCGCTGCTGCTGGCCAGGCGCTTCGACCTCGTCATCAGCCTGGAGGCCGACCCGGCTGAGGTTGCCCTGGCTCAGCTAGTTCCGGCCGGCGAACGGCTCGGCTACGGCCTCAACGAGCATGGCAAGATCTGTGCCGCCGGCGAGGCCTCGGTTCCGTACGTCCGTCTGGGCTTGTCCGATCGGGCCCGGTTCCGAGAGAATGACAAGAGCCTTGCGCAACTCTGCTTCGAGTTGGTTGGCGTGCCCTACCGGGGCGAGGAGTATCTCCTGTGCCCGTCTGACGACGATCGCGCGTACGCTCGGGACCTGCTGGCCTCGCTCGGCGTGGCCCCCGAGACGCAGGCTGTCATCGCCCTCGCCACCGGCGGTAACACCCCGCGCTTTGAGACTAAGGACTGGCCTCCCGAGCACTTCGCGGCACTGGCGCGCTTGCTTCACGAGCATCTCGATGCGCGGCTGTTGCTTGTCGGCGGCCCCGCCGAGGCCGATATCAACGCCGCCCTTAAGCGGGACCTCGGCGACCTGGTGATTGACACGGGCTGTGACCACAGCGTTATGCAGTTCTGCGCGCTGCTCTCTCTGTGTGAGCTCGTCGTCAGCGCCGACGCTTTCCCGCTGCACGCGGCGGTGGCGGTCGGTGCCCGGGTGGTCGGTGTGTTCGGTCCCACGCCGCCGCAGGAGATCGCGATGTTCGGCCGGGGCCGCAAGGTGGTCACTGAGATGCCCTGCGCGCCCTGTTACATCCGCACGCGGGCCGAGTGTCCCCATGACGGCGCCTGTATGCCGGGCGTCTCCCCGGAGCTTGTCCTGCGGGCCGTGCTCGACCTGCTGGGATAGCTTCCTCCTGCGTGCCAAGCATCGCGCGCACGCTTTGCTCGGTGTCCTCGCGAACCCCAGCCGGCCCTCGTCACCCTCCCGTTGCACAAGTTTGAAGTAACAAGGCCCCCTTGCTGCTAAGGCTCAGCGGCGGCCCTGCCGATTGTTGCGGTGAAGGCGCGGGATGGCGCCAGGACTCAGCCGCCCGAGCGAGCAATGCCGCCCCTGCTTGGCACGTACATCCTAACCGAGTCCTGGCGGTCAGTCAACCACCTGGCCGGCGGGGCGGGCGAGAGCGTGAGCACGGCACACAACCCGGGGTTGAGGTGCGCGACTCGCCGCTCATCCCGGGGGGACGGGGAGAGCGGCAACCGTGGGTGCGGACGGGGGGGGGGGGTGGGCCCCCCCCCCCCCCGCACACCACTCACCCCCCCCGGGTTGCGGACCCCCGGGCCGCGCGGCGGCAGCGCCCTGGACGGGACGGCGCCGCCAACGTCGTCGCCGTCGGCCGCAGCGACTCGCCCGACTTCCCCGGCACCGAGGGGGTGCTGCGGGAG
>CBFDBV010000318.1:0-5759 GCA_965603135.1 uncultured bacterium | reverse complement strand
CGGCACGACAAACGGGCAAACGACAACGACATGCGCGGGGGGTGAGGGCCCCCCCCGCCACGGTATGACGGCATGACGGTGCTCACACCCAGAACCCGTAGGTGCGGATGCCGAGCCAGATGCCAATGATCGTCCAGATGCTGCCGACCACGAACTCGCCAATCACCAGGCCGATGAAAAACGGCATCGCGCGGCGATAGCTCTGAGCGCGGCCATAGCGAAGCACCAGCCCCTTGACTATCCACGCGATCAGCAGCGGGAGCCACAAGCAGTTCATTGACCAGCTCGAAGATACCGCGTAGCCGATCGGATGTAAAGGCCAGCCGACAAACCGCGTGCGGAGGGCCATGAGGCCCACCACGAAGGCGGCCCCGACGGCGGTGGCGATCATCGCCGGGACATCAGGGCCGGTCGGCGCCAGCAGCCAGCCCTGAAGGCGCTGGTAGGGCTGCATGCCGAAGTGACGGGCCGTGCCCGTCCACTTGGCTCCCACGCCCATCGAATAGCCCGGATGCAGCCAACCCCAGAAGGACCCCAGCGCGCCTATGACGCCGGCCGCAGTCATCGCCAGCAGGAAGTTGCGCTGGTTCACCCCGTGATCGCGGCCCATCTTCAGGCCCTCAAGCTGATGGGGCATAGGATGGTTGCGGTGGGCGCGGTTCTGCCAGAAATAGAACGACAGGCCCAGGAGGTCCTTCTTCGAGAGGTGCTTGGTGCCCACGAACTTGGGAATCATCAGGTCCGGTCCGGCGAAGTGAAGGTCGTGAACCGGATGCCCCAGCTCGGCGCGGATGCGCGTGACCACCACCGACAGGACGAAGTAGATGAGCATATACGCGATGGCGACGGGCAGCGAGATGCCGCCCGCGTTCGAGAACCAGACGAGCAGGGCGATGCCGACGAGGACGATGATGGCGGCGGTGCGGTAGCGCGCCGGCTCGTCGTCATCGTCCACCTTCTGCCCGCGCAGGGAGCGCCAGATGACGCCGAGATGGCCCCGCATCGCCCACATCGAGAAGATGAAGAGGCCGAGATAGCCGCCGAAGGACTGCTCGTTCAGGTAGGGCGGGGCGCTCTGGGTCCAGCGCACCGGCTCGAAGCCCACAACGCAAGAGATGATGCGCTGTGCCTTCCAGAAGAAGTAGAAGAACCAGCAGGAAAAGAGCTGATCCTGGGGCAGCAAATACCCCAGGCCGATGGCGAACGGATAGAAAGAGACCGGCGTCCAGCCGATCGCGCTCCACGGCTTGCTCCTGAAGTGTCGGCTCATATCCTTGATGCGGACGTGAAGCTCGGGGATGCGAGGATACAACACGTGCAGGCCGTTGAGGATGTCTATGGCCGCCGCAGGCGCAAGGCCGAACCAGAACAGACGATTGCGAAAGATGGCTCCCCCCGGGCGCGTGACCTCCAGGGGGACCTCCACCAGCGGGTAGCTCAGCTTCTCGTACTCGGTCCACTGGCGGCGGATAATCACGTCCAGATACAGCATCACCAGCAGCATCAATACGATGAAGGCGCTCCAGGTCACCACCGGCGCCAGCCAGGGGAGGATGTGATCGGCGCGGTAGAGCGTGGTGCCGCCCTCGAAGAGCGCGGTGAGCGACTTCATGTCGCTGACCGCCCAGTGCTCGGGCAGGAGTTCGCCGAACATCTCCTGCCAGTTGTTCTCGGGCGTGGCGAACCAGTGAGGTGCGGCGACGATGGGCGCGAGCATCTGTATGCCATCGTGCCCGGCGATGGCCGAGGAGATGGAGAGCATCGTGTAAATGACGATCAGCTCGCCCCACTCAAGCGCCCAGCGCGGGCGGAGCCAGCGGACAACGGAGTTAAGGGCGCCAATGAGCAGGCAAGTGAAGATGACGTTGAAGAAGAGGGAGGTGGTGGTCGGGTGCCCGGAGTAGCGCACCTCGCCCATCATCACGACCCAGTAGCAGTTGAGGGGGGCGAGAATCAGGGCGATGATGACGGAGCGCCAGGTGACGCCGCCGCGCCCTGGCGCGGCGGGCATGGCAGGGCCTCGCTTGTCCGCAGTGATCTGAGCCTGGCTCATAGCGATGTGACGGCGGTCGCACGAGCGCGCCGTCGGTTCCTGCGGGACTGGTCTGCCCTCAAGGCTAGCGCCCGTTTCAGAACCCCCATTAGGGGGGCTGCCAGCCCGCCAACGCCGTCCTCGGCGGTTCTGCAACGCCTTCTGGTGATCGATTCGGTGCGGCGCGATAGCGCACCTTGCCGCACGGATAGCAGCGGGCCAGGCAGGGGCGGGGCCCTTTCTGCGACCTGCCGTCAGGCGCCCTCCTGCCTCTTGGCGTTGATGGCGTCCAGTAGCGGCTTGACGTACTCCGGCGGGTAGCGCAGGCAGCGGTAGACGGAGCCCAGGCCGCCCTCCTCGTGCCACGGGAACACGAAGTCCCACACGACCTCCTTCTCCGGTGTGACCTCGAAGAGATGGTGCTTGCCGCCCTCACAGATGAGGGTGTTCCCGTTCGGGAGGCGCTGTGCGCCGGAGATGTACCCGCTAAAGAAGTCCTCCGGCGGGTCGGCGGGCGAAGCTGTGGCGGAGGGAACCGCGCGCAGCGCGGCGGTGTACTCCCACTCGATCTGCTCGGTGAGCGGGTTCAGCTCGATGACCCGCGAGTACCCGCGCAAGGTCCCGTTGTCGAAGATGAGGATGTTGCCGTTGGGGAGCATATGCGGCTTGTGCTGCCCGTCTATCTCGCCGGGCCCCCAGGCCCAGACGATCTCGCCGGTCTCGCGGTCAATGACGCCGATGATGTCCACGCTGCGGTAGGAGAAGACGATGTTGCCGGGCCTGAAGCGGACAGGCCCGCCGGCGGCCTTCTCCTTCTCGTAGGTGGCGTTGGGGGGGATCACCTGGAGCGTGTTGTTGTGCGCCCAGTCGAAGGCGAACTTCAGCGCGACGCGCTTGCGGAAATGCTCCCAGGCTTCGGGCGTCAGGAGCCGCTCAAGCTCATCGAGGTGATGCTCGCCGTGCCACTCCCAGAGAAGCTCGTGGTCGCGGCCGATCTCGACCATGTAAGGGCAGCGCTTCAGGCCGGTGCCGAGTTGCGGCCACATGTGATCCCGGATGGTGTGTATGAGCAGATGCCCGTTCTCGAGCACCTGGAAGTCGTGGTCCACGCGGCAGTGATAATGCCAGAGCACGTTGCTGTCGGGGTCAAGGTCCCGGATGCCGGCCTGCTCGAGCTTCGAGCGGTCGCGCGTGGGATACAGCAGATGGCCGTTCGGCAGCAGCCGGCAGAAGGACTGCAAGGCCGTCTCCACGTACCACCGGTGAACGATGTTGCCCTCCATGTCAATCAGGTAGATCTTGCCCTTACCGTCGGCGGCGAGCGAGGGGTCCTCGTAGCTCTCGCAAAAGAGCGTGTAGCCGTTGAAGCACTTCTCCGGGTCGTAGATGCTGATGCCGTTGTCTTGCATGTTGGCGGTCCTTTCCTGGGCGGCAACCGGACGTGGCACTGACCCGACAGACAAGGTCAACAAGGTCGCGACGTAAATGAAGGCCCTGGTCATCTGTTGCCTCCGACCTCGGACGGACGAGGGCGTCTGTCCTATTATGCGCCACTCGAGTAGGACAGGTGCCCTTACCTGTCAGTGGGCTCGAGCAAGATCCAGGGGCTGTGCGCGTCGGCCAGGATAACGGTCAGCGCGCGACCCTGATAGAGCGTTGCCAGCTCGTCCCGCTTCACACCGGTGGGCGAGAGCGGATAGGCGCGAAGCGTCTCGCCTGGCGGGATGCGCAGCGTGACCGTGCAGTCCACCGGCTGGGCGAGCACCGGCGCACGGCCCCGCTCGGGAATGCCTGTGCGGCCGGGCGAGAAGGCCTGGCCGGTGTTCTCGGCGCCGGCGACGCCGGTCAACAGCAAGCGGCGCGACTCGCCGACGGGCCGGCCGTCGAGGGAGGTGAGGATGACTGAGGCGAAAGGCGTTGAGCACTCAATGCTGACCTCGCCCAGCTCGACCTTGCCGGCATCGGCCAGGTAGCCGACCGCGGCGCGGACGTTCGGTGCGTTGATCGTGAAGAGGCCGACCTCGCGGTCAAGGACCAACTCGCCCGTGTCGCTGCGGAAGACCTTCCCCGCCTCGTCGGTGGGAGAGGCACCGGGAAGCTGCCATCGCTTCGCGGCGATCAGGTAGAGCCGGTGCAGCCAGGCGGGGTCGGCGTCCTCCAGGGCGGTCGCGTGGGGGATGGCATACTTCAGGCCGAGGAACACGCCCAGGAATCGGCCGTCCTCGGCCCCGGGAAACGGGCTGGGCACCCCGAACAGGCGGCCGTCTCGGCCGACGGTGTCGGGTGTCAACTCCACCAGGCGCCCGTCCCATGGCAATCGCATGGGCGATGTGTTGTGGACAGCGGTTCCTGGCCCGAACAGTCCGGGTACGGGAGACGACGCGGCGCGGTCCCGGTTCTTGGCCAACTCATCGGTGTACGGCCAGTCGGCAAAGACAATGGCGTGCCGGGCGCGACTGTAATCGCCGGAGGACGAGTGGCCGGAGGACATCACCACGTCCGCGTCGCCCTCGTAGACCTCGTCGAAGTAGGCATTGCGGACCTTCGAGATGTACGGCAGGACGCGGTAGGGCGAGTAACGGTCGCTGGCGCGCCGGGGCCTGGTGGCGAAGCAATCAACGAGGGAGTTGCCGATGTGCACGGTGGTCTGCGCCTCGCTGATGTCACCGCGCAGGAAGATCAGAGCAGCAGCCGGGACCTGGCCCCAGCGCACCGGGTCGGTCTGATTGCCGAAGCTGGATAGTTCTGGATTGCCGCGACCGTACGCGAAATACAACAGACCGTCCCAGCCCTGAAGGCGGCCGTAAGCAGCCATCAGCGGCAGGCACTCGGCGCGATACTCGTTGGGCCACGGGGCGTTGAACTCGGGGGAGATCATAGGCTTGCCCGCGACGGTGCTGGAGCAGACGTTAGCGACGGTGTTGGCCGTGCTGACGATGTCTGAGCGAACCGCCGCGCTGTTGGCGAACCTCATGAACGGCTTGGCGCGCACGTTCGGGTGCTGCCAGTAGTTGTTGCGCGAGGTGAAGTCGCACACCGCGTTGGCGAAGTTGCTGGCGTCGCTGAAGTCCTGGTTGGTGCCGGTGATGGGGCACCTGAGGCCGATGCCGCGCAGATGGTCGGACATCTCCTGGAAGTGATCGCGCTGCACCTCGTAGAGGAAGCGGGTCATCGCGTTGAGGCGCGCCGGGCTGCGCGGGCCGTCGTAAGGCTCCTCGCGCAGGTCGGCGTACAGGTGCTTGAGCGGCAGCTCGACGTTGCCCTTCGCCGGGTCCTCGTCGGCCGCCAGCGCGCAGACGCGCTGGGCGTTCGTCCAGGCTTTCGCGAGGCCGGCGCGGTCGCCGTACCTGTCCACGAGCCACGCGTTCCAGCGCTCGCGCAACTGATCCATGTAGCGCGGCAGCGTCAAGTCCGTGTTCGCGAAGTAGAAGACGGAGTTCTCGTTCGTGATCTCCTGGACGGCGAGAGCGGGCTCATCCACGTAGCGGTTGCCGGTGTACGGATTCTCGTGGGTGAGAAGCTGGGTGGCGAACTCCTTCTGAAGCTCAATGAGCGTGCGGTCGTAGGAGGAGGCGCCCTTGGGGCAGTGATGCCAGTTGCGGTCGAACTCGTCGGCGTGCTCGATCCCGTCCGCGACCGTGAAGCTGCGGTAGTCGAAGAGGTCGAAGTAGACGTAGATGCCCTGCTCCTTGAGCTGCGCGACGAAGTAGTCGTAGCGGTCGAGGGC
>CBFDBV010000317.1:0-5816 GCA_965603135.1 uncultured bacterium | reverse complement strand
GCGCGCCCTGCTGCGCGAGAAGGTCTTCATGGGCGGCGACCGCGAGCTGGTCTCCATCGGCAACGCCTACGTCCTCGCCACCCAACCCACCAAGCTGGAGCCGGGCGAGACCTACACCGTCGCCTTCAGCGCCCGGGCCACTGGTGGCGGCACCGCGGGCGCGCTCATCGTCCACGGCAAGGAGAAGCCGACGCGCGAGATGGCGCTTATGTGGAATGTCGCGCTGGACGAGGAGTACGCCGACTACTGGGTCACCTTCAAAGCGCCCAACCCGGTCGCGGTGCTCTACATCTACAACGTCGCGAAGAAGGGCCAGGTGATGTACGACTGGGTCTCGCTGGTCAAGGGCAAGCCGGATCGCGCCTACGTCCGCCAGGTGGGCTTCGGCGAGCGCGATGAGCCCGACGAAGATCCGGTCGTCCTCCCGCACACTCCCTGGGCGACGCCTCTCTCCGGCGGCCCGATCAAGGCGATGGTCGCGCTGTACAACTACCGCACGATCCGCGAACTCGTCGAGTTGAGCCACCGGCTGGAGCTCGACTACGACGCCGTTGAGGGAGGCACCTCAGGCGAATCGCTGTGCTCGCCAACAGGCCGCCGCCTGATGCGGCGCCTGAAAACCGGCGAGTACGAGGTCTACGTGGTCGCCAGCAAGCTGGACGAGCGCCTGGAGAAGGAGATCCGTGCGAAGGTGGAGGCCGGCGCCGGCCTGGTGGTCATCTCCGGCTTCGGGCGCCTCGGCAACTACTGCGAGAAGGATGACCTGGAGGTCGCGGACGGCGAGCACTACCTGCTCCGCGACATTCCCTGGGAGGCAATGCCCTCGCACATCCTCAACGAGGTCCGAGTCGGCAAGCTGGGTGAGGGGCGCGTGGCCTGGCTCAACTTCCCGACGGATGTCTCCAGGGTTTGGGGCGTCTGGCCGGTCGAGAACGAGAAGCTCGCGTATATGTCCCGCGAGATGCGCTACTGGGAGTACTGGCACGCCTTCATCGCCCGCGCCATTCACTGGGCGGCACGCGGCGAGAGCGGAATCGCTCTGACCGAACACCCCGATCGAGTCGCGGTCGGGGTGACTGGCGCACCCGGTCACGCGAGCATGGAGGTGACCTTCCGGCACACGCGCGAACTGCGCTGGGGAGAGCCCGACCTGACGTATGAGACGCAGAGCGTGACCAGGAGCGAGCCATCCACGCTGAAGCTCCCGGAGGACGCGCCTGCCGGCGATATGATTGCCGACATCGTGGTGCGTGACGCCGACGGGGGAGCGCTGCACTGGGGCACCATGAAGGTGCGCGGGAGGCAAGCGGCGGAGATGGCCGACATCGAGCTGAGCGACCTCAGCTATGTGCCGGGCGACGTGGTCATGGCCGCGATCACGATCGAGCCAGCCCCGCCTGAGGGCGCGGTCCTCGACGGCCGTCTCGTCGATGCCTGGGGGCGAGTGGTGGCGCAGGCCCGCGCGAGCGCTGGAAGTCAGGTGAGCCTGGTGCTGGAGCCCGACGCGGACCAGATCCTGACCACCGGCCACAAGCTCTTCGTGCGGCTGATGGCTGGTGGTCGCGAGATCGACTCGGCATGGACGGACGTGTACTTCCCCCGGCGCGGCTACGAGGACCCGGCGCACGACTTCCACGTCACCACCTGGGGCGACGGGTTCACGAATCCCGTGGTCAGCCAGCAGTACTCCAGGATGCTCCTGGACCTGGGCTTCAACGGGAAATTCGGCAGTTGGCCCTACGTCACCACCGAGTTCGCGCTGATCCCTGCCGTGGGCTCGGGCGTCGGCGGCGTGTTCTGGCCCGGCAGGCATAAAGGCGACGGCGTCCGCAATCCGTGTCTGAGCGACCCGAAAACCATCGAGAAGTACACCACCAAGGCCACCGAGCTGCTCCTACCCCTGCGCAAGTTCGGCATCTTCGCGGTCAACCTTCAGGACGAGGCGACCCTCGCCAGCCGCCACGAGCGCCACGAGGTCTGCTTCTCCGAGCACTGCCAGGCCCGCTACCGCAAGTGGCTGGCGGACCTCTACGGCGACATCGCCGCGCTCAACGCCGAGTGGGGGACGAACCACGCGGACTTTGACGACATCACCGGCGCGCGCACTGAGGACGTGCGCGGCACCGACAACTTCGCGCCCTTCGTGGACTTCCGCACCTTTATGACCGACGTGTGGGTCGAGGCCATGCGCCGCGTAACCGAGAGCTTGAAGGCCGGCATGCCCGAAACGCGCATCGGGCACACCAACACCTTCGGCTCAGTGCCCACCAACGGCGTGGACTTCTACAAGCTCTGCACGCAGACCGGCTTCGGGTGGGCCCAGGAGTACTCCGAGGCCATCAAGGGCAGCGCGCACAAGGCCATCTTCGACTTCTGGCGCAGCTTCTGCCCGAAGGATTTCCCCAACTACGGCTGGATCGGCTACGATCACCGCCACCAAGCTGTCACCTATGAGCCCTGGTGGCTGGCGCTGCACGGCAGCCGCGGAGTCAGCTACTTCGCCTGCAACGCCTTGTCCGCTGAGAAGGGCAAGTCCTATGCGCTCGTGCATCCGACGCAGGCCTACACTCCGTACTCGCGCGACGTGAAAGAGACCATCGCTGACCTGCGAGAGGGCGTCGGGAAGCTGCTGATGGAGTACGACCGCGTGCACCCGGAGATCGCGCTGCTCTGGTCGCATCCCAGCATGCTGGTCTCCTGGTGCGAGTCGAGCTGGGAGCAGCCGGTCCCGCCCGAGAGCGGGGTCACCGATGCCTACGGCAGCTACTTCAAGAGCGCCTCTTACTTCCGCCTCCTGCTCAATGAGCTTCAGCTCACCTGCAAATACCTCGCCCCGCCGCAGATCCTGGGCGGCGAGCTGGACAGCTACCAGGTGCTGTTCCTGCCCTTCACCATGGCCATCTCCGACGAGCTTGCCGACAAGCTCCTGGCCTGGGTCGAGGCCGGCGGGACGCTGATTGCCGACCTGCGCCTCGCCCGCACCGATGAGCACGGCAAGCCCCGCGAGGAAGACCTGCTCGAGCGCCTGATGGCCGTCCGCTGCACCGGGCCCGAGGCCACCTACGAGCTGGCTCAGGTCACCGCCTTCGAGGGCATTCAGTTCGAGACCTCGGCGCGTGAGTCCATTGAGGCGATGGCCGGTGCCGAGGTGATCGGCGAGCACACCGACGGCACGCCGGCCCTCGTCACCCGCGCCCTCGGCGACGGGAGGACCGTCTACCTCAACTTCCTCCTGCCCAAGTATGACGCCGGAGCCGTCGAGATGCTGGAGGCCCTGCTGGCCGACGCCGGCGTCGAGCGCCCCGTCATTCTCAGGACCGACGACCCGGAGAGTCCGGCCCGCGCCTGGGAGTGCGCGCGCTTCCGGCGCGGGGACATTGAGCTAGTCGGCCTCATCCGCGACCACCGCCTGGTCGAGGAGCCGCAGACCGCCACCGTGAACTTCGGCCGCGCCGCCCACGTCTATGACCTCCGAGGCCGTCAGTACCTGGGTGAGACACAGGCAATCGAGGCGACCCTCGCTCCCGGCGAGGCCAGGGTGTACGCCCTCCTGCCCTACGCTGTCTCCGGCATGAGCCTGAACCTGGGCGGGGAGACCTCCTACGAGGTCAGCCTGAATGCCGGGGCGCCGGTTGGCGACCACGTGCTGCACCTGGCCTGGACCGATCCCGAGGGCAAGGTCGTCCGCGCCTACGAGAAGAACGTCTTGGCCACCGGCGGAAGGTACCAGGGCCACATACCCCTGGCCCTCAACGATTCCCAGGGCCAGTGGACGCTGACCATCCGCGACGTGCTCAGCGGCGTCATCGCCCGAGCGAGCATGGGCCCTGCCACGCCGCCGGGCTAGCCGAGCTGCGTTCTAAAAAAGTTTACACAACCGGAAGGTATCTCGCCCGCAAGGGAGAAGATGTAGCTATCAGCTAGCCGCGGTTGGGCAGTTGGCAGCCAGCGCGAACGGGGGGAAGACCACAATCACCCGGGGGGGGGCGGAGACCTGTAACCTTGAGACGCGATCGAACACCCTTATCAGCTCTGATGACGGCGCGATCATCCCTTCTGTGCAGTGCACGTCAGTCGTTTGCCGACCTCGTGGCCGGTCGGCGTGCGTCTTGCTTGCTGCTCTGGGCCCTCATCTTCGTCTCGTGTTTCGCCCTTCAGCCCACGCGGGCGGACACGGTCCTATCTCCCTTGGTGTTCCCGCGCCCGGTCGCACCTGCCCGCGCCGTGTCCAACTACTCCGACCACGACTTTCTCATCCGCCTGGCCCCGGAAACAGACCGCGAAGAATTCGCCACCCAGGTGCAGGCGCGCTTCGGCGTCAGGCCCAAGTTCCATGAGCGCTTCACAGACTACGCCTCGGTCAGCCTGCCCGCGACTAGCCCCATGCTTGCAACCCGCGCCGATCCCGCCTCAGTCCTGGCGAAGCTGCCCGGCGTCGAGAGAGCCCGTCCTCACCTCATCCTGCACGCCCACGCCACCCCCAACGACCCCTTCTTCAAAGACTACGGCGATCCGGACACAGAGCCCGAAACCTGGCTTTACAACCAGTACTACCTGTTGGACGTAAATGCGGAGCAGGCCTGGGATCTGGAGAAGGGATCGAGCGACACTGTAATCGCCATCATTGATAGTGGCATCAGTGTCAGCCACATCGATCTGGCCGCGAAGATTGTGCCCGGCTACGACTACGCCGGTGACAACGTCGGATGGTGGGTGGCGCCCGAGGGCGAGGAGACCCCGGGCAGCCAGGACACCAATCCCACAGTCTGGGACACCGCCTGGGGCCAGCCAGAGGACCACGGCTATGACCCGGCCGAGCACGGGCTGTTCAGCGACCCCAATTTCCGCGCCGCGTGGTGGGCGGCCAACTACGACCCGGCCATCGGGGACACGGTGGACAATGACCCCTACATCGACTCGCACGGGGGGGTTGACTCCGGCGTCGGCCATGGCACTATTGCCGCCAGTATGGCGGCGGCAGTCACCGACAACGCGGAGGGCGTGGCTGGCTTGGCGTGGAATCCCAGTCTGATGCCGGTGCGCATAATGAACGCCGAAGGGTGGGGCTTCGGCATTGACGCCGCCAACGGCATCTACTGGGCCGTGGACCACGGCGCCGATGTCCTGAATCTCAGTTGGGGCTTCGGTCCCATGTACGCGATCGACCCCGCCGAGTTCGATCCCGGCGGCGAGGGTGACCTGGTCAAACAGGCCATTGAGTACGCCCACTCCCACGGCGTGCTGATCGTGGCCTCCGCCGGCAATGCCGACAACCATCCCGATTTCCCTGAGTATGGCGACCACGAGTACTTCGCCGACGGTCTCAGTCACGCGGGCGGCCTGGACTTCCCCGCCTGCCTGCCCGAGGCCATTTCGGTCGGCGCCACCAATGAGGATCACCTCAAATCCTCCTTCTCCAGCTACGCCGATCCGCTGCTCGGCGAAGTCCTGGATCTCACCGCCCCCGGTGAGAGCCTCATCACCGGGGGCATGTGGACCGCATCGGTGTGGGACGCGTACGACTGGTGGATGGACCCGTGGTTCTTCGATTACGGGTACCCACTGGGTGAGGACATGATCCGCTGGGACCAAGCAGCGGGAACGTCCTTCTCCGCCCCCATAGTCTCCGGCTTCGCGGCGCTGCTCAAGTCCCGCTATCCGGCCATAGACATGGCGCAATTCCGCGAGTTCGTGCAGATGAGCGCGCAGGATCTTGGTGAGCTGGGTCCCGACGACTACTTCGGCTACGGCCTGCTCGATGCTTATGAAGGTATTCTCTACACAGACGCACACATCCCCGAGCCGATGACGGCTAC
>CBFDBV010000316.1:0-5832 GCA_965603135.1 uncultured bacterium | reverse complement strand
ACGCTGCTGATGCCCACGAAGCCGTGCCCTTCGCGCTCCGTCGCGCTGAAGCTGCCCTCGCCGCCCACGGCCTCCCCGCTCCGATCCCGCAGCTTGAGCCGGTAGGTGTACTCCCCGGCCTCGGTGGGCGAGAAGCGCACGCACCACCGCCCATTGCCCTGCGGGATCAGCACCTCGCCCTCCGCCACCACCTCCCGCTCCATATCCACCATGAAGAAGCCCGGCACGCTGAGCGTCGCGCCCGACGGCGCCGTGAACTCCGCATCCAGCGCCACCTCATCGGGGTCGAACGGGTTCTCGTAGGTGGCGGACAGGTCCACGCCAAGCTCGATCGTGCGCCCGACGGCCACGCTGTCGGCGCTCGGCGTGACCGATGCTATGCCCAGCTCGCCGGTCGCGGGCAGTATCTGACCGGGGATCTCCGTTGGCATCATATCGAAGCTCACGCTCCAGTTGGCCGCGACCCTCTCGCCCACCGCGAAGTCGGTCGGCGTCAGGCGGGTGCGAATCGTGTAACTGCTCTTCTCGTCGCGCGATTCGGTGAAGGCGTACGCGCTGGTGGCGAAGGCCAGCGCCATATCGCCGTCCAGCTCAACGAACAGTCGGTCGCCGAAGCCCCCGATCCCGGAGGCCACCGTGCCCAACGAGGCGGGCCGCAGGTACGCGCGCTCGGAGCCGTCGAAGACCTCCTTGCGCGGCCACAGCGACAGGAACACGCCCCGGCGCAGCTCCAGCTCGGCGGTCTTCTCCAGCTCGCACTCCACGCTCAGGCCCTTCTCGGTCGGCCTCAGCCGCATGGCGAACTTCACGGGCGGGGCGCCCTCGCGTTTGACGAAGCTGCCCGCGATGCTCAGGCTGCCGTCCTCGTTGAGCGTCGGGCCCTCTTCCGCGGTGCCGCCCGCGAGCGTCTCGAACACCCATTTATCGTGCCACAGGATGACGCTCCACTTGAGCTGCTTGCCGCCCTCGACGCCCGCCACCCAGGTCCCCGGCGGCGTGTACTTGAGGTACTGCTCATCCCAGCGCAGCACGAAGTCATCACCCTCGGCCACGAACTCCTGGGCCAGGGCCTCCCCGCCGAGCACCGTCATCCCGACCAGCAGCCTCAGGACTACGTGCCAGCGCATTGCACCCTCCTCCCGAACAGTAGGACAGACGCCCTCGTCTGTCTGCCGTCGTGGTTGCCGAAGCTCTCGTCGCTGCCGTTCCCCCCTCTCCCGATCCCGCTCCAGCGGGAGAGGGAGAGGGGCCGGGGGTGAGGCTGCCGTCACCTGTCGTTGCTGTCGTTCGCCGCGCGAGCCCGGATTCCTCGCCTGAGGATCCTCTCGCTGTTGGATCACAAGGAGGTGACACTGGCACCGGCGCGGAATAATTCCCACTGCCTGCAAGGGCACTGTCACGTGCGAGACCGGAACCGACGCGAAATACGCTCACCTCGCCGGGAGGCGATATGTGATGAGATCGATGGTCTTGATTGTCCCGCTGGCGGCTGCCATCGCAACCCCAGCCCTTGCCGCCGAGATAGCCGAGGCCGACGTGATGCTCAAGACCGAGATCGAAGCCTTCGGCGTGACGCACGGCCTCACGCCCGTAGCTCTGCCGGACTCGTCGGGTGGCCTGGCGATGGCCCTGGGTGATGAGAGGACCGGCGCGACCGGCGCGGTGGAACTGCAGCCCGGGGAGTACACCCTGCTGGTGCGCGCCTGGGCCCCGGCGGGGGACCAGGACGGTTTCTTCGTGGACATCCGCAACAAGCGCACCCGGCGGGTGGCGCCGGGCCAGCAATGGACTGCGATGGCCTACAACTTCACCGTCGAGAAAGAGGAGGTCGTCACCCTCGCCATCGTGGGCCAGGAGACCGGGCTGACGGTGGATCAGATCGCCGTGGTGCGCGGGACATACAAGGACCGCGAGGTCAAGTTCGCCGACCTCCCCGGAGAGACCGCTGGCAAGGGGCAGGTGGCCCTGGAGGATTTGCCGCGCCTGGTCTCTCACTGCTCGCTCAGGGAGGTCCCCGACGCGCCCTTCGAGGAGGACGAGAGCACCGTCTTTCACGAAAGCTTCGACGATGATGTGACCGGCGCGGTCGGCGATCACTCGCAGGTCGAGGGCAAGTTCGGCGCGGGACTGTACCTTCAGACGCCGGACGGCCGCTTCGACGTGGACGCCTCGGACCTCGGCCTGGGCCCGGTGGGCACCATCGAGTACTGGGTACGCCCGCGACCGGCCCAGCGTCTCTGGCACGACCAGGGCTGGCACTACTTCCTGCACTGCGGGCCCGCTGAGGCGGGCGGCTTTCAGTTGGACCTCAGCCGCCATCCCAAGACCCAGTTGCGGCTGACCGCCACGATGGGGGGCCAGCCCTACCACCTGGACGCGAAGCCCAGCGAACACGTACAGCTCAGCACCAGCAAGGCTGACCTGGAGGCCTGGCATCATCTGCTCGTCTCCTGGGACCTCACTGGCGAGAGGCAGTACTTGTGGTTGCTCTTCGACGGCGCCGGCGTGCAGCTTTTCTTCGAGCCGTGCTTTGAGGCCTCGAGCTTCAGCAAGATAGAGGTCGCGAACACCCCATCGGGCTGGGAGGTCCCCTTCCTCCCGATTGACGGGGCGATTGACGAGCTTCGCATCACCAACGTATCCGTCGCGGACCGGCTTGCGGACTAGGTCGGCCGCTGCTCTTGCTCTCGTTGCTGCCCTTACTGTTCTTGCTGTCCTTGCTGTCGTCGCCGCCGTATGGAGGGGCCGCACGAAGACCCCCCCGCCGCGGGCGGCAAGGTCTGAGGCCGGCCCGCCGTCAAACACAACCCACCCAAAGGAGCCTTGCCAAGTGAGCAAGTTCGCCGCCGTCTCCGCAGGCATACTCGTCTTCGCGAACGCAAGCTGGGGCATAGATGAGGACCTGGTCAAAGCCGCCAACGAGGGCCTCGCCCGGGCCGTCACCTACCTGACTGAGGAGGTCGCCTACGGGGGCGGATACCTGGGCAGCTACCTGGCCGACCTCAGCGATCAGTGGGGCGAGGGCCACGCCACGCGCACGCAGAACTGGACCCAGCCGCCGGGCAATCCCAGCGTCGGCTTCGCCTTCCTGCGCGCCTGGGAGGCCACGGGCGACCAGCTCTATCTCGACGCCGCGAAGCAGGTCGCCGACTCGCTCGTCTACGGCCAGCTCGAGTGCGGCGGGTGGTCGTATATCGTGGACCACGCGCCCGAGGGCGCCCAGCGCTGGTTCTACCGGCATAACCGCGACAGCGACGATGAGAGCCTGAAGTCCGGCCGCAATCAGGCGACCTTCGACGACAACGTGACCCAGCATGCGACCAGGCTGCTGATGGCGGTGGACCAGGCGCTCGAGGAGAAGGACGAGCCCATCCACGAGGCCGCGATGGCGGCGCTCGACTTCATCCTGGCCGCTCAGCACGAGACCGGCGGCTGGCCGCAGCGCTACCCGCCCTCGGGCCGCGGCTACGGCGACTTCTTCACCTTCAATGACAACTCCATCCGCGACTGCGTGGACGTGATGATGATCGCCTATCGCACCTACGGGGACGAGCGTTACGCCGACGCCGTGCGCGGGTGCGGCGACTTCATCATCGCCGCCCAGCTCCCCGAGCCGCAGGCGGTCTGGGGCCAGCAGTACGACTTGGACCTGAAGCCCGCCTGGGCGCGCAGGTTCGAGCCGCCGGGGCCATGCGGGGGCGAGAGCCGCGGTGTCCTGCGCATCATCATCGAGATCACGCTCTTCACGGGCGACGAGAAGTACCTGGAGCCGATCCCGAAGGCCCTCGATTGGTACAGGCGCTCGGAGTTGGCCGATGGCAGGTGGGCCCGCTTCTATGAGTTCAAGACGAACCGCCCGCTGTATCTCACCAGCGACAACCGCACCACATACTGGCTCACCTACGATGACAGCGACTGCCCCGACCACTACGGCTTCACGGGACAGAGCTATCCGAGCCGCGTCGAGCAAGCCTACGACGAAATCAAGGAGAAGGGCATCGAGCAGTATCTGAAGGACCGCGAGCCGCAGCCGATGACCGACGAGGACCGCATTGCCGCCGCCGAGGCGATGGAGGCGAACGTCGCCAAGGTCCTTGACGAGCAGGACGAGAGGGGCGCCTGGGTCACCAAGGGCGGCTCCAAGGAGGGCGGCGGGCCGACGATCGTTATGAGCGTCTTTCAGAAGAAGGCGCGCGTCCTTTACAACTACCTCAAGCTCGTCAACGCACGCTGACCCGAATCATTCGCGTAGGTCGGCCTGCGCCTGACGAGAATCGTCAGGCGCAGGTGAAAGCGCGCCGTGCCGCGCTTTCAGCTTCCAGCCCGACAACACCCCTGTCGCCCGTAGCTTTGGCGAAGGGGGATCGTCTCTCCGCCGTCACATTAGGACAGACGCCTCGTCTGTCCGCCGTTGCCGTTCGCCGTTGCCGCAACTCGTCAGCGTGTTCGTGTCGTTCTCTGCGCTCTCTGCGTCTCCGCGGTTTGCCGTTGCCGTAGGTCGGATGTCGGATGTCGGTTACCGGTTGTCGGCCCTTCTACCCCTCGCCCCGGGAGGCTCGCAATGGGTCACACCCACCGGATACTGACCATTGACGGCTCCGGCATCGCCCACGTGGAGCAGCGCGAGACGCCGCCCATCCCGCCCGGCCATGTCCTCGTCAAGAACCGCGCCTCGATGTTCTCTCAGGGCACCCAGCTCGGCGGCGTCAAACGCGTGCGGCAGAACCCCAACCCGGACGCCCCCGCGCGCGTCATCGGCTATCAGTCTGCCGGCGACATTCTGGAGTTGGGCGAGGGCTGCGAGCGCCGCGAGGTCGGCCAGCCGGTGGCGTGTATGTCCGGCGGCGGACGCGCCGAGGGCGTCGGCGCGTATCATGCCGATTACGTGGTGGTGGGCGTCAACCTGACCTCGCCGATCCCCGAGGGCGTCAGCTACGATGCGGCTGCATCCAGCCACCTGGCGGCGACCGCCCTTAACGCGGTGCGCCGCGCCGAGCTGCAGTTCTCCGAGGACGTGCTGGTGGTGGGGCTGGGGGTGGTCGGCCAGTTCTGCATCCGCTTCGCGGAGCTATCGGGGGCTCGCACCGTCGGCTGGGACCTCTACGACATCCGGCTGGAGACCGCGAAGAAGGGCGGCGCGCGCCTGCTTCTCAACCCCGCCGAGAACGACCCGATCCAGCCCATGCGCGACTTCACTCGTGGCCGCGGCCTGGACGCGGCTATCATCGCCTTTGGCGGCGACAGCGACGAGACCTTCCAGCAGGTCGTGGACGTGATGAAGGTCGCCCCCGACACACATCAGATGGGGCGAATCGTGATCGTCGGCGGCTTCAGCTTCAGGCATCAGTGGGCCGCCTCGCTGGGCAACCTGGATGTGCGCAGTGCCGCCCGCACCGGCCCGGGCTTCCTCGATGTCGAGTACGAGATCGGCGGCGACTACCCACCCGTCTTCGTCCGCTGGACGACCCAACGCAACCTGGAGGAGGTGCTCCGCCTGATGCAGGAGGGGCGGCTGGACGTGGACGGCTTCATCACTCATCGTTTCCCGATGTCACGCGCGCCGGAGGCTGTTGACTTGCTGGTGGAGCACCCCGACCAGGCGGTCGGCGTCGTCATACACCACGAGGACTGAGCGTCGGGCCACGAGCTGCGAGCTACGACCATCGAGCTTTTCCCCTTCGCCGCCGTCCGCGGCTAACGTCCTCTATTCACGAGGGTCGGGAACGCCAGCTTCGCAGGCAGCCGACAGTACTCTTGAGCGACTTGGGAAGAGGCTTTGGCGGCCGGCAGGATTGCGGCGGTTCATACCAATTGTATTTAATATGTGCGCTT
>CBFDBV010000315.1:0-5839 GCA_965603135.1 uncultured bacterium | reverse complement strand
ATCAACGCCCGCCGCGGATCACTGTTGCCGTCGGGCTCCACGCGCAGCCAGTAGTCCACCTGCATCGTCTTACCCGCATCCAGCGCGTGCAACAGCAGCGTGGCACCGTAGTTCTGCTCCAGCACGCAGGTCGTGCCGGCTACGACGGCGCTGGCATCGCCCACCACCACGTTGAACTCCCTCGTGCCGGTCGCCTTGCAGCTCTCGCGCACCACCGCCGCGAACACGGGCGCGCTGCTGATCCCCGCCGCCCGCACCGACCAACCTGCGGGCACGTACTCGCTGTGGGCGTAGTGGACCCCGCTGCCCGAATCCACCCAGCAGTAATCAACCAGCGCTGCGGCCAGGTCGGCGGGCAAGAACAACTGCCCTGCGCTGTCTAGATAGAAACAGGGGCTTCCTACCGGGATGACCCCGCCCGGGAGTTCCTCGAAGTCGCTCTGGCGCAGCCGCTCCAGCGGCACCAGCTCCCGCGCGCCCACCTGAGGCACGTACAATCCCGGATTAGCCGGGTCCTCCACCGTCGCCGCCGGCCCGAGGTTGAACGGGTAGACGGCCGCCATCGCCGAGGGGTCCACCCCCGGCACGCGGAAGGCCTCGCCCATTACCTCAAAGAGGTCATCGCGCGAGTTACCCGGCGGCACTGTTGCGATCTCGTCCGGCTCCCCGTCCGGCGGTATCAGTCCGGGCGCAGCCGGGTCGTTCGCGGGCAGATGCCCGAAGACCGCCTCCGGCAGCCGGCTCGGGTGGTCCTTGAGCCGCTCGATGGTCGCCTCGCACAGCCGCGCCATCTCCGTGCGCTGGCGCTCCGCGTCAATGTTCACGAAGAGCGACGGGAAGCCCTTGGCCACCGCATAGATGCCCACCAGCAGGATCACCATCGCCACCAGAAGCTCGGCCAGGCTGAACCCGCTGCGCGCTCTCATCCGCCACTTTCGACTACTCATACCTGGCCTCCGCCCGCTCCCGTCATCGGTGCTCCAGCCACAGTGACACGTCCTTCTGGGAAACGCGTGCCCGTCCTGCCTGGAGGGTTGGGTCGCCAGCACTATCGTCGGGCCCCGCTCTGTTACGCTCTTCAGGCCGTATTACTGCTGCGTCTTGAACAGGCTCGGGCTACCGACCTGCCACTGGTGCACCACGATTATGTCCGTGTCGCTGCTGACCCTGGCCATCGTGTCCTTCTCGTCCTTCGCGTCGTGGTAGAAGCTCCTGTGGCTGGGGCAGTGCGTGGCGATGGTGTTGTCAGGCGCGTTGCGATTGCACAGCCGCGGGAAGTGCTTCCAGCCCTTGCCCTCGCTCGACAGCCACGTGGGCAAACTGTCGCCGTTCTCAGGCGCGGTGCAGTTGCTCGCGTCGAACGAGTCCCAGCCGTTGTTGTCGTAGCCGTAGTAGTTGTAGGCGACCTTCGGCCCGCTATGTCCCTCCGGCGCCGTGTAGGTCGCGAAGTGCCAGGAGGCATCCGCAGTGGGGTCCAGAGTGGAGTCCTCGGCCAGCGCGATGATGCCGTTGTAGCTCGAGTATCTGCGCGCTTTCGCCTGATCTTGCACATTGCCAATCGCGCGGTCCGAGGGACACACCAGCGCGTCCCAGTTGTCAAGGTAGTCGGGATACAGCGCCGAGAACCCGCCGGTGTACATATCGCGGTCGTCTTGATACTCCGGCTTCGGCGGGTAGCGGTGGAAGTCGCGCCGGTACTCCTTCAGCGCCACCACCAGCGACTGCATCTTGGCGATGCACCTGACCTGCGCGGCCTTCACTCGCGCCGTGGTGAACACCGGGAACAGTATCGCCACCAGCACCACGATGATGCCGATGACCACCAGCATCTCAACGAGCGTGAAGCCGGCCTTCCGGTCTCGTCGCGTCCCTCGTCCCGTCATCGGATTGTGACCTCCCAGGAGCCGGGCCGGACGACTCTCCGGCCCACTACTAGCGGCCTCTTGACTGGCGCAGCGTGTTGCCGTTGGAGCATCTGCCCATTTGCGCAGGAAGGAGGGTTGAGCGTTCGCCGCTCTCCCTCCCACCCTTGGTGGCGTTCGCACTGCACGCAGAGCCCCACCACTCCCTTTCTACCCCCCGCAGGTGGCCGCTAAACATACGCGGCGGCCCGCGCTAACCGCCACGTGCCCTCTGCCGTTTCCAGCATCCAGCATCCAGCCTCCAGCCTCCGCCGTTACCCGCCGTACACCGACATCACCGCCGGCGTGATCAAGTCCCCCCAGTAGAGCATCGCGATGCCGGCGGCCGCCATCATCGGTCCGAACGGGATGTAGTCCCGCCGGCCGCGCCGCCCCAGCGCCATACACCCGACAGCCACCACTACCCCCAGCCCGACCGAGAGCAGGAAGTAGGACAGGAACTGGTAGCCCGGCCCCAGCACCGCCCCCATCGCCGCGGCCAGCTTGATATCCCCGCCCCCCATGCTCGGCTTCTTGAATATGCGGTCGGACACGAAGGTGATCGCCAGGAACACCCCGCCGCCGACCACCAGCCCGACAAGGGAGCGGGGCAGGCACAGGTGGTAGTCGGCGGCCGGGAAGTGTTCGACGAAACAGATGGCCGCCGGCGCGCCTCGCGCGAGCAGTTGCAGCACGTCGAGCGCCACGCCCGCGCACGCGATGATGGTGACCGCCTCGTCGGGGATAATGTAGTGGTCGAGGTCAATGAAGAAGATCACGATCAGGCAGCAGGCGGCCACGAACACCAGCAGCGCCGGCCAGGTCAGCGCCAAGGTCTGCCACGCCGCCACACACAGCAGCCCCGTCGCCAGCTCCACCAGCATATACCTGGGGCTGAAGCGTCGGCCGCAGTGCCGGCACCGCCCGCGCAGCAGCAGGTAGCTCAGAACCGGAACCAGGTCGAGAGCGCCAAGCCGCTGGCCGCAGCTCAGACATCTCGACCCGGGTCTTATCAGCGATTCCCGCCTGGGGAGGCGGAATATCACGACATTCAGGAAGCTGCCGACTGTTGCCCCCAGCGCGAATAGCAGTGCCGCCAGCGCAATTGTCTGCGCCCCGCCTGAGGGGTCTGCCACGGTCGCTCTCCGTCCGGGACCTGCATCTCACTCGGGCAGACGACCCGCCTTATTCCCCCTCGCCCGCCGTTGCCGTTCGCTGCCGTACTACTGGCTGAGGTTCCCGATGATCCCGATGAGCGGCAGGAACATCGAGATGACGATGAAGCCTACAATGACGCCGAGCACGACGATCATAACCGGCTCCAGCGCGGCGGTCAGGCTTTCGAGCGCCGCATCCACCTCGGCCTCATAGAAGTCCGCGACCTTCTCCAGCATACTGTCGAGCTGTCCGGTCTCCTCCCCGATGGTGATCATCTGTACCACCATCGGCGGGAACATCTTGCTCTCCCCCAGCGGATCGGCGATGGTGTCCCCCTCGCGGATGCTCGCCCGCGAGAGCAGGATCGCGTCCGAGATGATGTCGTTGGCCACCGTGCCCGCCACCGTCTCCATCGCCTGCAAGATGGGCACACCGCTCGACAGCAGGGTCGAGAGCGTGCGCGCAAACCGCGCTATTGCCACCTTGTGGTTCAGGGAGCCGAACACCGGCAGCTTGAGCATCAGCGTGTCCCAGTAGCGCTTGCCGGTCTTGGTGCGCTTGATCCGGCCGATGGCGATCCACAGGCCGACCGCGATGCCGCCCGCGATGTACCACTTGCCGGTAACGAAGTGGCTCAGGTCCATCAGGAACCGCGTCGGCGCCGGGAAGTCGCTCCTCTCCATCCCCAGGTCAAGGAAGAGCTGGATGAACTTCGGCAGGATGAAGGCGACCAGGAAGGTCACGATGCCAAACGCCACTATCAGAACCAGCACCGGGTAGGTCATCGCCGACTTGATCTTGCGCCGCAACTCCATGTCCTTTTCAGTGAACTGCGCCAGCCGGTCCAGGGTCTCGTCGAGAACGCCGCCGACCTCGCCCGCGCGCACCAGACCTACCGCCAGCTCGCTGAAGACCCTTGGGAACTTGGACATCGAGCGCGAAAGCGTCGCACCGCCCTCAACCTCCTTTTCGATGTCGCGGATGATCTCCTTGAGGTTCGGGTTGGAGCTTTGCTGCTCGAGCACGTCGAGGCAGCGCACCAGCGATACGCCCGCGTTGATCATGGTGGCGAACTGCCTGCAGAAGATGGAGAGGTCCTTGAGCCCCACGCGACCACCGAAGCCGAACTTGAAGGCCTTGCCCTTCTTGGCCACCTTCGCCGTCTTCTGCTCCTCGATGCTGCTTACCACCAGCCCCTGCTCACGCAGCCGTTTCACCAGCGCGTCCTTGCTGCCCGCCTCCTGGGTCTGCTGGACCTCTTGGCCCGTCCGCTTGTCCTTGGCGACATACGAGAACGTAGGCATCCTCACCAACCCCTTCCTGGAGGCGAGAGGCGCGAAGCGAGATGCCGCACACGGCTGCTTCCTGCTTCGCCTCCGGTACTATTATTCCCCACTCACGACTTCTTACCCCTCACTCGTCCGTCGCGCCGTGTATCAGCTTCTCCAGCTCATCGGGATTCTGCGCCCGCCGCATCGCCACCTCGTAGGTGATCAGACTCTGCTTGTAGAGGTCCCGCAGCGCCTGGTCCATCGTCTGCATCCCGACCTCGCCGCTGGTCTGTATGACGGAGGTCACCTGGTGGGCCTTGTTCTCGCGCACCAGGTTGCGGATCGCCGAGGTGGCTATCATTACCTCGATGACCGCTATCCGGCCGGGCTCCCCTGCGCGCGGTAGCAGTTGCTGCGACAGGATCGCCAGCAGGTTGTTGGAAAGCTGCACTCGAATCTGCTCCTGCTCCTGCGCCGGGAAGACGTCAATCATCCGGTCAACCGACTCCGCCGCGTTGTTGGTGTGCAGGGTTGCCATCACCAGGTGACCGGTCTCCGCACAGGTGATTGCCAGCTTGATGGTCTCCAGGTCCCGCATCTCGCCCACGAGCAGCACATCCGGGTCCTCGCGCAGCGCCGAGCGCAGCGCGTTTTGGAAGCTGTGCGTATCGTGCCCCACCTCGCGCTGGTTGATGATGGACTTGTTGTGCTCGTGCAGGTACTCGATGGGGTCCTCGATGGTGACTATGTGCTCGCCTCGTTCGCGGTTCACCTGGTCAAGCATCGCCGCCAGCGTCGTGGACTTGCCGCTGCCGGTCGGACCGGTCACCAGCAGCAGGCCACGCACCCTTCGCGCCAGCTCCTCCAGCACCGGCGGCAGCCCCAGCTCCTTGATCGTCGGTATCTGGCGCGGAATGAGCCGCAGGGCTCCCGCGACTGTCCCGCGGTCCCTGAACACGTTCACCCGGAACCGCGCTGTCTCGCCCAACGCGTATGAGCAGTCCAGCTCGAGGTCGGTCTCGAACCGCTGCACCTGCTCATCGGTGAGGATGTCGTACATCATCCGCTGGGCGACCGGCGCGCTGAGGACCTCGTAGCGCGTCCGCTTCAGCTCGCCGTCAATGCGCAAGATCGGCGGCAGACCTACTGCCAGGTGCAGGTCCGAGGCGTTGTGCTCCACCACCAGCTCCAGCAGCTCGTCTATGTGTACATCTTCGACCTGCTTGGCTTCACGCCGAGGCCGTCGTCCCCCACGCGCAGGCGCCTTTACCTGTGCGGTATCAACCGTCTGCTCTTCCATCTATCCGATCTCCTATCTACAATCGGCGAGCGCAGCTCCCGTCGTTCGCTGCCGTGTCTCCCCTCTCCCGATCCCGCTCCAGCGGGAGAGGGAGAGGGGCCGGGGGTGAGGCCGCCGTTCGCCGTTTGCCGTTCGCCGTTTCCCCTTTGCCCCTTGCCCCTTGCCCGCTGTTATCTCACTGTTGAGACCACCCGCAGGATCTCGTCGAG
>CBFDBV010000314.1:0-5850 GCA_965603135.1 uncultured bacterium | reverse complement strand
TCGTGCAGCATCCCGCTATGATGCCGGCGTGGTGGGCATTGTCTTTGGGCGCGGGCTTGGGAGGCAACATGAGCCTTGTCGCAGCCTCGCCCAACGTAGTTGTCGCCGGTATTGCTCGGCGCGCGGGCCACCCCATAACCTTCAAGCGGTTCCTGAAGTACGGGGTCCTGTTGACTGTCCCATACCTGGCGATCACCTGGCTGTATCTGTGGCTCAGGTTCTTCCGTTGATCCAGGAGACCCCCTCAGCCAGACAGAACAGTATCCAAGCCGACTGGAGAACAGACGCCGGGGATCGCTTCAGCGCTCTGCGGGGAACTTGCATCAGGGCACACGAGCGCGTCGGGGACGTCAAGCTTTCTCTCAGCGGTCAGTCCTTCGCAGTTACCTCAGGGAGCAGGCGAAGGTCCTCCTCGCCCAGCACGCCGGCGTGGAAGATGCAGACGCCATCTGCGCCAGCCGCCTGCGCGAAGCATATCTGACGCGCCATCTCCTCAGGTGACAGCTCGCCCAGACTGCTCTTGCGCCCGACGCCCGCCAGCCACTGCACGCCGGTGCCCGCAACCAGCCGCTGGTGCTGGCCGATGAAGCGGCCGAAGCGGCCGAAACAGGGATTGTAACTCATAGGGCAGACGAAATCAAGCAGCCCGTCGCGACACCACTCGGCCCAGTCCTGACCCTCGTAGAGCGCATCCTGGTAGTACCGCGCTCGCACGGCGGCGGAGAGCGCAATGCCCGCCTGATCGGCGACCGCGCGCATAGACTCGACCAGCGAGCGGACGAACTCGGCGCGCATCTGGATCTCCTTGTAGATGATGCCGGGGATGCGGAGGTCCCGCTCATCGGGCACCTCCTTGCCGAGCCATCCAAGGCGCCGCTGGCAGCAGCGCTCGCAATGACACGGGTTGTCCTTCAGAAAGCTCATATTCGGATAGCGAACATAGTCGAGATGAATGCCAGCAGGAGCGTAGGCCTCGATGATCTCCTGAGCCGCGCGCACGGTGATCTCGTGGTTCTCGCCCCAGCTCGCGCAGGGCCACTTGCCCGCCCACTCCGGCACGTCCACCGTCTCGGCGGAGGGTATATACAGGTGAGTGTCCACCACGCCAACCGCGCCCAGGCCGAGGATGGGATGAACCTGCATCTCCAACTCGCGCGCGGCCTGCATCACAGGAGCAAGGAGATCGCGCTCAGGTGGGCCGAGAGACTCTGAAGCGAAGTACGTCTTCCCGCCCGAGAGAACGAACGGGATGTACGCCGATATGCCCGCCTCGCGAAGCGCGCCGAGGCGGGCCCGGATATCCGCCGCGCTGTCGTGGCCTTCGGGGAACTCCGAGTGCGGGTGGCCCCAGACGGCGATCTTCATATGGACCCGACCTCAGTCAACCAAGAGTCCACCCCTCACCACCCCGGCGGGGCTCAAGCCCCGCCCTCCGTACGGCACGCCCCTCGCAGGCGGCTCACTTCTCTGCAAGGTCCTCGATGCGGCTCAGTATCTTCTCGACTGAAGGTATGTTCTCGTTCTCGAGCGGCGCCGCCATCGGTGGGGGCACGTCATACGCGGCTACGATCTCCACCGGGGCCGCTAGCGCATCGAAGCACTGCTCGTGAATGCGATGAGCGATGTGCTCGGCGAAGCAGCCCGTGTACGGCGCCTGCTGCACGATCAGCACCTTGCCGGTCTTCTTCACGGAGGCGGCGATGGTCTGCTCGTCGAGCGGGATGAGAGTGCGCGGGTCCACCAGCTCAACCTCGATGCCCTGCTCGGCAGCCGCCTCGACCGCCTCCATCGCGCGCAGCAGCATGTAACTGTACGCGATCACAGTCAGGTCGGTGCCCTCGCGGACGACGTTCGCCTTACCGAGAGGAACCGTGTACTCCTCCTGGGGCACCTGGCCCTTCTCGGTGTAACAGTGCTGATGTTCGATGAAGATGACGGGGTTGTCGTCGCGGATGGCGCTCTTGAGCAGGCCCTTGACATCGTACGCGGTGGCGGGAGCCACGACCTTGAGGCCGGGGAACATCGTGACCACGGCCTCCAGGCTCTGGGAGTGCTGGCCCGCATAGCCGCGACCGCCGCCGACGCTGGTGCGAATGACGGCGGGCAAGGTGGCCTTGCCGCCGAACATATACCGGGCCTTGGCGAGCTGATTGCCCGTCTGATCCATCGCCATCAGGATGAAGTCAATGTACATTATCTCGGCGACAGGGCGCATACCGACCATCGAGGCTCCGGCCGCGGTGCCGACGATGGCCGCCTCAGAGATCGCGGCGTTGAAGACGCGCTCGCGGCCGAAGATCTCCAGGAGACCGCGGGTGGCGCCGAAGGCACCGCCGTAGTCGGCGACATCCTCACCGTAGAGGATCACCCGCCGGTCGCGGAGCATCTCCTCCATCAGAGCTTCGGCCACGGCGTGGCGGTAGAGAATGCGGCCCTGACGGTCGCGACGCGTGTACGCCGGCTCTTGCAGGAGATCGCCCTCCGGCGTGGCCCACTCGTCGCCGATGTCCTCGGAGGTCGTGTCCACGAAGAGGCCCTCGTACATCGCGCCGGGATCGGGATCGGTGGCGTCCACGGCCCAGGTTGCGGCCCCCTGGATGCGCCCGCGCATCTGAGAGCAGCGCTCGGCGATCTCGTCATCAGTGAGCACCCCGGCCTCGGCCAGTGCCAGCTTGACGGCGTCCACCGGGTCAATGTCGTGCCAGGCGCGCTCCTCCGTCTTGCTGCGGTAGGCGGTGCAGTCGTCCGAGAGCGAGTGCCCCATGTAGCGGTAGGTCTTGCACTCCAGGAGCACCGGGCCCTCTCCCCCACGACACGTCTCAGCCGCGCGGGCGACAGCGTCGCGCACGGCGAGCGCGTCCATCCCGTTGACGACCTCGGCGTGCATATTGGCCGGGTTGTAACCCGCGCCGCGACGAGCGAGATCGCGGATGCCGGTGACCTCGCCCAGTTGCTGGCCGGTCATGCCGTACTGGTTGTTCTCGACGAGGAAGATCACCGGGCAGCCGTCCTCGAATTGATCCATGCAGGCGAAGTTGTAAGCCTCGTGGGCGATGCCGTTGTTGGCCGCGCCGTCGCCGACAAAGCAGAGCACGATGCCGTCGGTGCCGAGCTTCTGAACGCCCATCGCGGCGCCGGCGGCGATGGCATAGCTGCCGCCGACGATGGCGTTCGCGCCGAGATGCCCCGCGTGGAAGTCCGCTATGTGCATCCCGCCGCCGCGACCGCGACAGTAACCCTCCTCCTTGCCCAGCAACTCAGCCATCGTGCGGTTGAGATGCACCTGCAAGGCGCACTCAGCAGCGTCGCGCTCCTCACAGTCGAGGTAGTCGCCGATGAACTCGCGTAACTCCTGCTCGGAACGGGCACGGAGTGCGAAGAAGCCCTTGGCGATGGAGTGGCCGTGACCCCGATGGGTGCTGGTGATGAAGTCGGTGGCGCGGATCGCTGACACAGCGCCGACGGCGACCGCCTCCTGGCCGATGCTGAGGTGGGAGGCGCCAATGAAGCGGAAGTCCGGGCGCGGCTTGAACTTCCCCGCCTTCATCTGCGCGATGGTCTCCTCGAAGTACCGAATCGCGAGCACGCAGTCGAGCAGAGCGATCGCATCGTCGGGGCTCATTCCGGCGTCAAGTTCGGCAGCGAGGTGGCCCTCGTACAGGAAGCGAGGGATGGGATCGAACTCGAGCTGGCTTCGTTCGAACAACGGCATTACGTCAATATCCTTCGGCATAGCAGGTTAGTCTCCCGGCGGGCGGCTTGGTGTACTCGGCTCGTATTGAGGCCAGCTTCCTCGCCATCGGAGGGGACACCTTCAATTGTGATGGATTCGCGGTTGGAGGGGGCAACATCTCGAATCGTGACGATGCACGGCTTCTGCGGGGGGTGAGGGCATCCCCCGCCACGAACGACTCGCATCGCGGCGGTCCGGCTTGGGCGCCCAGGCAGCCCGTGCCACGATGACGGCCGCCTGAAACGTAGGCTCGCATCACGGTATTCGATGCCGCCGACGCGTCGCGGGAGCTTGACTTATTCCGCGAATCGGGTATCATACGCCGGATTGTGCACCTGTTCACGAACTCCCCCTTGGTGTGAGCACGGGCGATTGCGGGGCATCTGCTGGGTTCTGCCGGCCAGACAGGACCTGGGGCGCGCTGTGCAAGAAGCAACCTGGTCTCAATAGATGAGCCAGAGCACTGAAGGCAAAGCTGAGGCAGGCACACAGCTGCGCGAGCGCCGGCGGATAGTGGTCGAAGGGATAGTGCAAGGGGTCGGCTTCCGGCCCTTTGTGCATCGGCTGGCGCAAGAGCTGCGGCTGGCGGGCCGGGCGCATAACTTCACCGGCGGGCTGGCGGTGGAGGTGGAGGGCCCGGCGGAGGCCGTGTACGACTTCGTCCAGCGGCTGGGGCAGGAGGCCCCGCCCATCGCGGTCATCGAACGAGTTGAGGTGACGCCCGCCCCGGTGCTGGGGGAGACGGACTTCCGCATCGTCGCCAGCCAGGAGGAAGAGGGCGGGGCTGTGGCGGTGGGGAGCGACCGCTGGCAGTCGCAGGGCGGGGCTGTGGCGGTGGGGAGCGACCGCTGGCAGTCGCAGGGCGGGCCTGTGGCGGTGGGGAGCGACCGCTGGCAGTCGCAGGGCGGGCCGATTTTCGTCTCGCCCGACGTGGCCCTCTGCCAGGATTGCCTGCGGGAGATGAGCGACGCCAAGGACCGCAGATTCCGCCACGCGTTCATCAATTGCACGAACTGCGGGCCACGCTTCACCATCATCGGGCAAGTGCCCTACGATCGGCCCTTCACGTCGATGGCCGAGTTCCCCATGTGCGAGGAGTGCCGGGCCGAGTACGAGGACATCAACGACCGGCGCTACCACGCTCAACCGGTGGCTTGCCCCAACTGCGGGCCGACGCTCACCTTCGTTGCCGGCGACACGACCGAACGAGGGGAAGGGGCGCTGGCCGCGGCACGGGAAATGCTGTTGGCGGGTCGGATCGTTGCGGTCAAGGGGCTGGGGGGCTTCCACCTGGCGTGCGACGCGGACAACGAGGCCGCGGTGCAGCGGCTGAGAGAGCGGAAGGGTCGCGAGGCGAAGCCGCTGGCGGTGATGACGCGCAGCCTTCAGGTGGCAGCAGAGTTCTCGGAGGTGACCCCCGAGGCGGGGGAGCTGCTGCAAAGCGCGCACGCGCCGATCGTGTTGCTAAGCAAGGGCGAGGAGGCGCCGCTGGCGGCGTCCGTAGCCCCGGATGCGGACACCTACGGGGTGCTGCTGCCTTACACGCCGCTGCATGTGCTGCTGCTGGAGGGCCTGGCGGTGCGGGCGCTGGTGATGACGAGCGGCAACCTCAGCGATGAGCCGCTGTGCACCAGCAACGAGCAGACGCAGGAGCGGCTGGCCGAGATAGCGGACGGGTTCCTGGTCCACGATCGGGACATCTACGTGGGCTGCGATGATTCGGTGGTGCGACCGACGAAGCGCGGGCCGATCTTCCTGAGGCGCGCGCGCGGATACGTGCCCTTCCCGGTCAGGCTGGCGGAGGAGTTGCGCCCGCTGCTGGCGGTGGGCGGGCACCTGAAGAATACCTTCTGCCTGACCAGCGGGCGGAACGCGTTCCTGAGCCAGCACCTGGGCGACCTGAGCGATCTGCCGACGCTGGAGTTCTTCGAGGCGTCGCTGCGGCACTTCGAGCACCTGCTTCAGGTGACGCCGCAGGCGGTGGCGTGTGACCTGCACCCGGAGTATCTCTCGACGCGCACGGCCGAGCGGCTGGCGGCCGAACGGGATCTGCCGCTCTTCCGAGTGCAGCACCACCACGCCCACCTGGCCGCGTGCCTGGCCGACAACCACGAGGC
>CBFDBV010000313.1:0-5858 GCA_965603135.1 uncultured bacterium | reverse complement strand
CTCAACATCGGCGCCCCACGCAGCGGGCCGCCCTGCTCGTCCACGCGGCGGATGTCCGCCCATTGCTCCTCCGTGCGCTCCGGGTCGCCGTCGAGCACCGACATCAGGTAAGGAACGTCGTTCATCACGAAGAGCGAGCCGGAGACCGCGCCGCGCAGCATCCCCCGCGAGCCACCGTAGAAGTCGGGATTGTGCGGCACCGTCTGCACGAGGTAGCTGGAGCCCTGCGCGTACTCATTCAGGCGCTCCAGGTAAGGCGCAGGATCATCGGCGTGGCGCGCGGCGAAGATGACGGCCTTGCGGAAGTTGCCCATTCTGCCCGAGGCCAGCGCGAGGTCGGCGACCTTGATGAGCGCGCGCTTGAGCGCCTCGTCGCGGGTCAGTTCGTAGTACTCCAGGACGCCGTGGCCGGCGCCGAAGGTCCAGAAGAACATGCTCTCGCCGTTCACGTCGCGCTCCTGGGAGAGGCACTTGACCTCCGGGAAGTCCACGCTCGGCGAGATGCAGAGGCCCTCGTCCACAAGGAAGCACGGGATGTACTTCTCCAGGATGTCCGCGACCTCGTCGCTGCCGGTCATTTCCCACCAGGTCAGCAGGCCCTGGAGGCGGCCGCTGTGCGCGGCGTGGATGCTGACGTCCCGCTGGCTGTAGATGCGCTCGTACAGGAAGTTCGCGAAGTCACGCGAACGCATATCGCCGCTCAGGTAATGGACGTAGCGGAAGTCCGAGTGCGTGGTCTGGCGCTCCTCGTGGTTGCCATCGCTCCAGTGCTGGACGCCGTGGCGAGTGCCGAGGCCGAGCCAGCGGCCGTCGTGGCGCATGTCAACGTCGCGCACGTGGCGCGCCATCGCCTCGGCGAAGAAGTACATCTCGCGGTCGCCCGTGCGCATATACTGCCTCTGCATATACAGCCCGGGCAGGCCCTCGGTGTTGGTCCAGCCCCAGCGACCGTTGTCGAAGGCCCACTCGTGGTTGGGCCGGTAGTCGCCCATCCGCCACTTGCGCACGTCAATCGTCTGGTAGTCCTCCGGCGGGTCCTGAAGCAGCTCGACGAGCTTGTCGGCGGGGACAATCCAGCCGTAGCCGCCGCGGTAGTAGTGCTGGATGTCGCCGTAATCCCAGATGCCGTACCAGCCCCAGAGCCTCTGATGGTGCATCCAGAAGCGGGCGTAGTGATCGAGGTTGGCATCGGCGCGCGGGAAGCGCTCCGGGTCCGGCACCGGCTGGGGCAGCAGCACGCCGGAGTTGAGGTACAAGTCGGCTCCGGCGTAGACCAGCGGCGGGCGCTGGAAGTCCGCCGCCACCGCGTCAATCTGCTGGCCGGCGACCTGCGGCCCATGGAAGTACAGAAGAATCTCGTGGGTCTTGGATACGCCCACGAACTGCTCCTGGCCGTAGTAGTTGGTCTCCACCCAGTTGCTCTCGGTGCCGGCGGACTCGCCCTGTGAGCGGTGCGGGTAGTTCGAGTAACGACGCACATCCATCAGCGGCTCGCTCTCCGGCCAGAAGTACGCGGTGAGATGGCCGCGCTCGGTGTCCGCCGCCAGCTCGTTGGGGAACTGCTGCCACATATCGCGCAGCATCACGGTCACGCCGCCGTTCGGGCCGTTCATATCCAGCCACCCCCGGCAGCGGTGCTTGGCCTCATCGAAGCGCAGGAAGCGCTCGCCCGCGGCCCGGTGCCAGGCGCGGTAGCCCAGATGGCTGTGCTGCTTGATGCCCGCGCGGATGCCGTCGGCAAGCGCCACCGGGCCGTCCTGACCGCCGACTGTGACCTTCGCGCCCTGGGTGGAGGCGAGCGGCAGGTCAATGCCCATCCGGCGGATGTAAGCCTCGCGCACGTCATTGTGCAGGAACTCGGCGCTCTGAAAGACGCGCAGCGCCGAGCGGCCGGCGTAGGCCTCGATGCGCACGATCACGCGCGTGGGCTCCTCGGCGTCGGTGTGACCCTGGAGGCGAACCACGGCACGCAGCGGCCCGGCCTCCTCAAGCTCCATCGTCTCGGGGACGAAGCCGCCATCGTCGAGTCGGCCCTGGGCGTGGGTGGTGGTGCTCGGGTAGCTGTTGTCGGCGCGCAGGAAGTCAATGAAGCTGCGCGCCCCGCCTTCGGCCAGGACGTTCTTGCCCTCGAAGTTGACGCTCCTCAGCCATGCGGCCTCGTTGACCACCTCAAGCTGCAAGGGGCCGGTGTTGATGGAGATCGCGTCGCCATCCTGGCTCGCGTCCAGAGCAACCTGCGGCACGCCCATCTTCGCGGTGCCGCCGAAGTCCAGGCGGTAGGCGCTCTTCGTGCCATCGCGGCGGGTCAGGTCGAAGGTCAGCGCATCGCCCTCGCCGGAGGCGCCCTGCGCCTCGCCCCCGTCGGCCGGGAAGGTGAGCAGCAGCCACTTGATGGACTTGTCGGGCCAGTAAGCCATGATGCGCGTCTGAACAGGAACGTCGGCGCCATCGTGACGCAGGCGGACGTTGGTGGGATCGGTGAGGGCGCCACGTGGCAGCGGCACACCGCCGCTGACGAGGGGGGCCTCTGAGTCGGCGGCGGGCGCGTCGAGCAGGTTGAGGTCGGTGCAGGGAGGCTCGTTGCGGGCGGGCGGATCGCTGGCAAGGCCCTCGACGCCCCAGCGCTTCGCGAGCGCCAGGTCCGGCTGGCAGAAGTTGAAGTCATCGGCAAAGGCGAGCCAGTCGGTAACGTGCGGCTCGCCGAAGACCGCCGCGGCCTGGGGAGAGCTGAAGTCCAGTGCCGGCAGGCCGGGATGCCAGAGGTAGATGAGCGCCTCGCCGGAGTCGTCCGCCTCGACCCTCAGGGACTTGGGCGTGCGCTCGGTGAAGCCGCGATATGCCAGCACCAGGCCCGCGCGCTCATCATAGACGCCCATCCAGCCAGGGGCCTGGATGCCGCGCTGCATCGTCAACGCGGTGGTCGCCGCGCTCTCCGAGCGCCAGATGTGATAGTCCTGGTCGGTGTTCTGGTCAATCGCGAAGTGCCGCCAGATGTTGTGACCCGGCTCGTTCATCAGTTGCTGGCGGGTGTTCACGTGGAACTGGTACCAGTGACGGGTGTTCCACTGCACGCCGCGGTCGCCGGCCTGTACCACGCGCTTGCGCTTGTTCAGAGCCAGGGGCAGTCGCAGCGCCGCCGAGCGGATGAAGCGATTCTCGAAGGCGCCCTCCGGCTGAAGCGCGGCGGTGACCGTCAGGAAGGGGCTGCCGGCGCTGGTCCCCACGGTCAGCGAGCAGTCAATGCGGTCGCCGGCGGGGAAGGTCAGCCGGCCGGTGAGCGCCGCTGTGAAGCTGTTGTCATCGTGCTTGAAGTCATGCGTGCCGGGCTGCCAGGTGGCCTCGATGACATCGCCGATGGCGCAGTCGCTCCAGCCGTCGTAGTCCTCCGACTCAAGCACGCTCGCGGCAAAGAAAGGCGCGTCATTGTCGGCCACGATCGCCTGATCGCCGACGGTCAGCGAGCGAAGCGCGCCGCGCTGGGTAAGCTCGAAGCTGATGGCGCCGGTGTCCACGGTCACGCCGCCGTCCACGTCTTCGACTTCCATCTTCGCGTCTGCCGGTTTCACGGTGGCAACTCCTATCACTTGCGTAGAGGGAGCGTCCGTTGGCAGGGGCGGCCTCGGGTAATCGTAGATGCGCAGCTCGTCAATCTTCCCCCTGAACAGGTAGACGCTCCCTGCTTTCGCGCCGATGCACAGGTCTCCACCCGCGTCCGCCGCGTGGTCCCAGGTTTGCTGCCCGACCAGCTCCCCGTCCACGTAGAGCGAGGCGTTGGGCCGGTCGAAGACGCCGGTGATGCGGTGCCAGGCGCCGGCGGTGAGCTTGCCGCCGCCCAGGTCCATGCGCGTGCCCTCGCCCTTGAGGCCGAACATCGCCGAGCTGCCCTGGAGCTGGATGCGGTAGCGCTCGCCGCCCTTCTCCACCACGCACTGCGGCTCGGCACGGTCAACCTCGTCAACCATCACCCAGACATCCACGGTCACCGTGTCGCTCATCGCCAGCTCCGGTCGGCCGGGAACCATGAGACAGGTATCCCGCCCGTCGAACGCGAGCGCCTTGCCGCCCGGGGCGTCCACGTAGGTTGTGTCCGCATGCGCGATGGCATGGTGCCGGTCGCCGGCGACATCGCGGGCCATGCGGCGAAGCTGGCCGTTGAAGGTCCACGCGGCGACCGGGCCCTCGTCAGCGCCCTGAGCAAATGCGCCGGCGGAGAGCGTCAGTGTCAGAGCGCCGAGAGAGATCAACAGACAGAGATGTCGCATCCGGGGCTCCCTCCATGCTTGCGTAGGTGTGTGCACGAGCGCTGCCGTGTGCCTGGTGGAGGTTCGGCGCGGTGGGGGCGATTCCCTCCGCCGATGATAACAGGACTTGGGGAGATGCGCGGCGAAGGAGTACACAGTGATTGAGCAGACGGTCAAGGGAGTGTTTCCGCTATGCGGTCGCTGGCGACGGGGCTTGCTGTGTGCGTGGCGAGTGCGAGTGCGGCTTTCGGCGGCCCGCGGGATGTCAACTACCTGAGCAACCCCGGCTTCGAGCAGATGGCAGAGGGCGTCGCGGCTGGCTGGGAGTTCTACGGCGAGGGCTACGAGCTTGTGCAGGAAGAGGGCAGGGAGGGCGGCACCTGCATCAAGTGCCTGGGCACCGACGACCAGGCGGTCTACGGCGCCAAGCAGGTCATCAGCTTCGATCCGCCGATCCAGCACCCCTTCGCGTTCTCCGGCTGGAGCAAGTGCGAAGATGTCAAGGGCGGCGGCGACTACAACTTCTACCTTGACGTTCATTACGCCGACGGCACCCCGCTGTGGGGGCAAAAGGCCAACTTCAACCGCGGCGCCCACGGCTGGGAGTTCGCCGAGAGCGTCTTCGACCCGAAGAAGCCGGTGGCGAGCATCGAGTGCTTCGTGCTCTTTCGGCGCATCACCGGGACGGCGTGGTTCGATGAGATGCGCATCTCGCTGGCGCCGTTCAGGTTTGACCAGGTGAAGGCGCTCAGCGGCGCGACGGGCCCGGGCTGCCTGGATGCCCTCGCATCGGCGACCCTCCCCTCGCAGTGGCGCATCGAGATACTCCGGGGCCAGGAGGTGGTCTTCACGCAGGAGGGCGCGGGCACCTCGCAGCGCATCGCATGGGACGGGACGGATCGCGAGGGGAACCGCCTGCCGCCGGGCGCATACACGCTCAAGCTCAGCGCGACCGACGACTTGCTGGGGGAGAGGATCGAGATGAGCCGCGAGGTGGACACCACCGCGACCGGCCCGGGCGAACACTACGCCCTCTGGACCGAATCGAGTATGAAGCGGGTTATGCCGATGGAGCTGCCCGACGAGGTCCCGGAAAGCCCGAAGCTGGGCCTGCGGGCCGCGCGCAACGAGTACGAGAGCGGGCAGATCGTGCTGCTGCCGGCGGCCAACACGAAGCTTGAGAGAGTGACCGTCGAACTCTCGGCCCTGACGGGGCCGGGCGGGGCGAGCGTAAGCGCGGATAGCCTTCAGTGGCATCAGGTCGGCTACGTCTGGGTTGAGAAGCAGACGGCGCACCCGGCGGTGGCGCATTACGCTCCCTGCTGGTGGCCCGACCCGCTGCTGCCGGTGGAGAGCTTCGAGGTGGAGCCGGGATGGGCGCAGCCCATCTGGGTCACGGTCTACGTGCCGCCCGACACAGCGCCCGGCCAGTACGCCGGCTCGGTGACCATCAGGGCCGAGGGCAACGAGGACGCGGTCGTACCGCTGGAGTTGGAGGTGTACGACTTCACCGTCCCCACCCAGGGGCATCTGAAGACCGCCTTCGCGCTGATGCAGGGATACCTGGAGAAGGTGTACGGCAAGGAGAACGTGACAAAGGAGTTGCGCTGGAAGTAC
>CBFDBV010000312.1:0-5869 GCA_965603135.1 uncultured bacterium | reverse complement strand
GAATGCGCAGCATTCTCTTAAGAGAAAGCCACAGGCTTTCTCAGATGCCTCTGCTACCCCGCCGTCCCCATGCCCACCTTCCGGGGCCGTCAGCGCGGAGTTTCGCTTACAGCGCAACGGGGAATAATGGGTGTACCACGGCTGGACATCACAGAGTGCCCACGCAACATCGCTCTCATGCGAATAAGCGTGGGTCTAAGCTCGGCGCCTTCTTCCCCCCGGATGGCGCCGAGCGCTTTTTCCGCCCGCCGCGAGAAAGGGTACAGAACCTGCGCAGCCCAGGGCTTCCCCCTTCGCTGAGGACGCTGTGCGTCCTCCAGCCTACGGGGGACAAGTGCCCTGGGCTGCGTGCGCCAGACTGATGGCACTGAGCGCTGGTACTAGAAGCTGTTTGATAACCACCGCGCACGGCATTGGCGGGCTAGAAGCCCGCCCTACGGTAGGTTCTGAAACGGGCTCTAGATCGGCGGAGGTGGCGGGGGCCCGCCGCCAATGTCTATCGCCGGCACCGGCTGGGGGATGTCTACGACCTCCCCCGGGGTGTTCGCCTGCACCGTCACCGCGCCGCCTATGATCACGTAATCGGGATCCGTCACTGTCACCTGATGCTGGCCCTGGCCCACGCCAACCACCGTGAACTTCCCGTCGGCGTCGGTCGTCGCGGCAATGCCACCTATCGTTACCTGCACCCCCGCCAAGGGATCGCCATCCGGGTCCACCAACTGCCCCTGCACAGTCGCTCCGACCGTCATCTCCACCGTGCGCGTCGCAGTCCCGGCGTTCCCATCGCTCACCTGGCACTCCACCTCGACGGCGCCGCCCGTGGCCGAAGCCTCCCAGGTGACCGTGGCCCCGGTGCCGGTGAAGTCGCCGCTGTCCGCGGTCCAGGTGTACGTGAGGTTGTCACCGTTGGCGTCGGTGGCATTGCAGGTGACAGTCGTGCTCCCGCCCGGCCAGACACCCACCTGGGCCGGCGTCAGCGAGTTGATGACCGGCGCGGTGTTGCCGCCGCCACCTCCGCCTCCGCAGCCAGCGAGCGCGACCGTCACGGCAAGCCCCGCCAGCGCCAGGCCTGTACGATGAGTCATATCAACACTCCCGCTTCGTATGATGACCAGTAACCCTTGGACGCGCGCCGCCGCAATATGTTCCCATGCGGCCGCATGACAGCGGTGCGCGGCACAACACGCGAAGGACCGACGCCCTACCGCAGAATCGGCTTGCAGAGTATCTCGTGCACCTTGAACGCGGCGAGGTGCATCGTCGAGGCAGCGGTGGCGACCATCGCCGTATCCGCCCCGCGCCCCGTCCCCGCCACCAGCACGCACTCCTCATCGGGGCCGACGTGTCCACCGTTGGCGGCCATCAGGCCGATCTCAAGGCAGACCTTGGTGCCGTGGCCGAGGGTGCGCAGGATGTTCGCCAGGGCCGTCGGCGCGCCGCTTCCGTGGAACCCGTCGGTGTGAAAGGGCATGGTGGCGGCATGGAAGACGTGGCCTTGCTCCTCGAGCTTGGGCACGAGCGAGAGGTCGAACTCGAACTCCTCGCGGAAGCCGAACTGGTGCGGGATGATGACGAGCTTGATGCCGGTGCCCTCGACGCGGCTGACCACCTCCAGGGCGGTGTAGCCCGTGGTCGAGGCCACCACGATCGTGCCGATGTCCCGCTCCTTCGCGGCAGCCACCGCCAACTCCAGGGTGGCATCCGTGTTCTCCTTGCCCGGCTGGTCGAAGTAGGTGATCTCTCCCTGCATGTTCATTCCTTCCTGCCTGCGAGCTTCGCATACGCGCCTGCGCCCTGCTGATGCCGGTCCGGCCCATTATATCTCATTTTGCCACGCACTTGCACTCGCCCGTCGGTGAACTTACCCACCGCGAGGAGATCGGACCAAGCGGAAGTGGCGGTGGACAGGCGACCGGGGCCGGGGTATAATGCACGCACGCTCAATCCCGGCGAGGGCTTCTCGCCCGCGCCACCGTCCCCGGCCCCCAGGAAAGGATGCAAGTGAATCACCGTGCAGCGTCCGCGTCAGCCAAAGGTCGTGCTTTTCACCGGAGCTAGCTGCCCCTGGTGCACCAGAGTGAAGGACTATCTGCGCGAGAACGGCATTCGCTTCCGCGAGGTGGATGCCTCGAAGGACCCTCGGGCGCAGAAGGAGCTGGAGCGTCGCAAGATACGCGGAGTGCCAGTGCTGCTCATCAAGAACCGCGCGATCGTCGGCTTTGACAAGCCGAAGATAGACCGCCTGTTGGGGCTCAAGTGAGGACACGGCGGGCAAGGGGCAAAGGGCAAAGGGGAACGGCAAGCGGCGAAGGCGAGAGGCGGGCACTGCTCCGGCGCGTGTTGGGCGTGTCGCTTGCCGTTAGTCGGATGTCGGCCTTGACAAGTCTGACGAGCGGTGTATAATAGGTAACGTGCACACTAGCACTCGGCGAGGCCGAGTGCTAATATTGTCTGCATCGGTACAACGGGACCGAGATGGGCCTGTAGCCGAGCGTACAGCGGCGCCGAGCGCCGCATAAACGAACAAGGTGGTGTTTGTCATGCTGAAGCCGCTTGGATCCAGGGCTCTGGTGAAGCCGCTTGAGGCGGAGGAGAAGAGCGCAGGAGGCATCATCCTGCCCGAGGCGGCCCAGGAGCGACCCCGCGAGGGCAAAGTGGTGGCTGTCGGAACTGTCGGTCTGTACGCGGACGAGGAGAGCGAGAAGCCCGGCGTCAAGAAGGGGGATATCGTCATATATGCTTCCTTCGGGGGCACGGAGCTGAAGATCGAGGGGGAGGACTACCTGCTGGTAGACGAGGACGACATCCTGGCAGTCCGTGAGAAGTGAACTGCCCGCGGAGGTCGCGGGTGAAGCTGATTACGATAAGGAGGAAGCACAATGGCAGCGAAAAAGCTGGCCTTTGACGAGGAGGCGCGAAAGGCGCTGGAGGCGGGCGTGGACAAGGTGGCCAATGCCGTCAAGGTCACCCTCGGCCCCAAGGGCCGTAACGTGGTGCTTGAGAAGAAGTGGGGCGCCCCGACTATGACCAAGGACGGGGTTACGGTCGCCAAGGAGGTGGAGCTGGAAGACGAGTACGAGAACATGGGGGCGCAACTCTGCAAGGAGGTCGCCAGCAAGACCAACGACGACACCGGCGATGGCACGACCACCGCCGCAGTGCTGGCGCAGGGGATCGTCAAGGCGGGGATCAAGAACGTGGCCGCCGGCGCCAACCCGATGCTCATCAAGAAGGGCATCGAGGAGGCGGTCAAGGACGTGGTGGCCTTCATCCGCGAGTCGGCAATCCCGGTCGAGGGCCGCGATGACATCGCCCACGTGGCCGGTATCGCCGGCAATGACCCGGAGATCGGTGAGTACATCGCCGACGCCATGGAGAAGGTCGGGAAGGACGGCGTCATCACCGTCGAGGAGTCCAAGGTCGGCACCACCACCGTGGATGTGGTCGAGGGGATGCAGTTCGACAAGGGCTATATCTCCCCGTACTTCGCGATGGAGGACACCGAGACCCAACTCGAGGACCCCTACATCCTGCTCTACGAGGAGAAGATAAGCTCGGCGACCGACATCGTGCCGATCATGGAGAAGGTCGCCGGCACGGGGAAGCCGCTGCTCGTCATCGCCGAGAACGTGGAGGCCGAGGCGCTGGCCACGCTGGTAGTCAACAACATGCGCGGCACTGTCCGGGCCTGCGCGGTCAAGGCACCCGGCTTCGGGGACCGGCGCAAGCGCAACATGGAGGACCTCGCCGTCCTCACCGCCGGCCGCTTCATCTCCGAGGACCTGGGCATCAAGCTCGACGGCGTGCAGCTTGAGGACATGGGCCGCGCCGAGCGCGTCCTCGTCACCAAGGACGAGACCACGCTCATCCAAGGCGCCGGCACCGCGCGGGAGATTGATGGTCGGGTCAAGGAAATCCGCCGCGAGATCGAGGACACCGACTCGGACTACGACCGCGAGAAGCTGGAGGAGCGGCTGGCGAAGCTGGCCGGCGGCGTGGCCGTCATCAAGGTCGGCGCCGCCACCGAGACCGAGCTGAAGGAACTCCAGCACCGCTTCGAGGACGCGCTCTCCTCCGCGCGCTCCGCCATCGAGGAGGGCATCGTGCCCGGCGGCGGCGTCACGCTGCTGCGAGCCACCAAACTCCTCGACAAGACCCGGGACCGCGTTCGCGGCGACGCGAAGGTGGGCGTCGAGATCGTGCGCCGCGCTCTAAGCGAGCCGCTGCGCTGGATCGCTCAGAACGCCGGCTACGAGGGCAGCGTGGTCGCCAACCGCGTGCTGTCGGAGGACAGCTTAGGCTTCGGCTTCAACGCCCTCACCGAGCAGTACGAGGACATGCTGGAGGCCGGCATCACCGACCCGGCCAAGGTCGTGCGCTCGGCGCTTGAGAACGCGACAAGCATCGGCGCTCTGGTGCTGACCACCGAGGCGCTCGTGGCCGAGATACCTGAGCCGGAACCGCCCATGCCTCCACCCGGCGGCGACATGGGTGGCAACATGGGGATGATGTAGTACGGCGGGCAAGGGGCAAGAGGGGAACGGCAAACGGCTAACGGCAGGCAATGGGGCCTGGAGGCGAGAGCCAGCAGACCGGAGGCGAGAGACGACCGCGCGCGGCCCGCAACTAACGGGCCGCGCGCTTCGTTTGTCACAGAGCTCTGCGGACACGCCTTCCTCCTCGACAACACCTGCGCGGTTGTTGACATGACAGGTGGGTTCGCCTACAATCGCCAAGGTGACGGGCCTGGGCCGTCCTCGCGGCGCGACGTCAGGATGCAATCGCGGAGGAATCGCACTATGCCTCGCAGCCATCGCCGCGCGGGTATGAGCCCCTCTCAGACCTTGCTGGCCCTTGTCCTCGTCGCCGTCATCGCGCTGATGTTGGCTTACCGATTCGCCGGCACCCCCACCCAGCAGGACCGGAAGCTCACAATACGCCGGATCGAGACGGTCATGGCGGGCCTGGAGAGCTACGCAACAGACAGCGGCGGCATGTTCCCAACGACGGAGCAGGGACTCAAGGCGCTCCTGGCGCGCCCCTCGCACAGGCCCGTGCCACATAACTGGCAGGGACCTTACGTGGCGCAGGCGGACCTGACCGACGCGTGGGGTATGCCCTTAAACTACGTCAGCCCGGCAGGAGATGGGCGGGTCTACCACCTGTGGAGCAACGGCGCCGACAAAACCGAGGGCGGGGAGCGCGCCGAGGCGGACATTCAGTCGTGGCAGCGCCCGAGTATGTGCCCGTGATGTCCACCCACCCTCAACCCCCCGTCGTCCGCGTTCTGCTGGCGCTGGTATGCGCCTGCGGCCCGACAGCCGTCAGCGCAGCAGCCACTGATCCGACCCTCCCGCTCCCTGAAGAGTGGGCCAGCGCGCTGATATGCGGGTGCGAGGAGGCAGCCAACTTCACCGCCGGACGCACCCCCACGCGGGCGCGCTTCGAGTTCTCCGCCTACGAACTGAGCACAACCGACAGAGTGCGTGTTGCCGGCAAGAGCCTGCGCTGGCATTTCTGCGCGGCGAGCGGGGAACAGACCTGGGCCCGGGTGGCGTGGCGCCGATCGGTTGCGGAGCCCCTCGACGCGATCTCCGTGCACGTCAAGAACCCGAACGCTCATCCGCTCAATCTGCACCTGGAGATGCTCGACGCGGACGGCGTGTGGTACCTCAGCCCGCCGCAATCCCTGGGCGAGGAGCGCAACTGGCGCCAGCTCAGCTTCCGCCTCGCGGATTTCGCCACGGCGCCCGGAGACGCGGACCCTCGGCCGGGGGTGGACTTCCCCGTTATCTGGATCGCGGCGGTGGCGCAACCGCTCGCGGCGGGCAAGCCCTACACTCTCCACCTGGATGAACTCCGTGCG
>CBFDBV010000311.1:0-5871 GCA_965603135.1 uncultured bacterium | reverse complement strand
CCCGCCCGCATCATTCAATATTCCCCTCCGATCAAGCCCGAAGGGCGGCAGACTTTAGCCCACGGCGTCAGCCGTGGGAACGGATTGCCCTCCTCATCATGAGCCTCCGCAGGAAGGCGGCAGAAAACGTGCCCACAAATCAATGGACATGATGGCCGTTGAAGCAGCCTCGAGAGCCGCCCCTTCGGGGCTTTGATGGGGTGGCGTGCCCGTGGCGAGGGGGGCGCCCCCACCTGGGTTCGGGCGCGCGCCCCGCCCACTTCGGTTTCGGGCCAGGCCACGCCAGCCCAGCCGCGACGCTGCGTGCCGTGAGTACGGCGGGGTCTGGGGTGCTCCGAGCACCCCAGCGGGGGTGCGGGGGCAGAGTCCCCGCCGCCGTTCGCGAATAAGCCGGGCTAACCGTCGTCAAGCTCGAAGCACGTCGGAGGCCACGAGCGATGAAGGTGCTCATCACCGGCGCGCTGGGCGAACTCGGCGCCGACCTGTGCCCGCAACTCGCGCGGGAGTTCGAGCTGCGGCGCACAGACCTGCGCGCGGAGATGCTGGTGGAGGGCGACGACTACCTGCGCGCAGACCTGACGCGCCCTGAGCAGCTCCCCAGGCTCCTGGAGGGAGTGGAGGCGGTGGTGCATCTGGCGGCGCTGCTGCCCCACGGGTACACGCCCGCCGAGTTCATGGACGCGAACGCCAAGGCCACCACCCTGCTGGCCGCAGCGTCCGCCGAGGCGGGCGTCAGGCGCTTCGTGTATGCCAGCACCATCTGGGCGACCGGGCGCGGCCAGCAGGAGGGCTACCTGCCCGTTGACGAAAAGGCGCCGTGGCGGCCGATATGTATGTACGGGCACAGCAAGCTCCTGGGCGAGCTTGGGTGCGAGTTCTACGCGCGCAACTGCGGCCTGAGCGTGGTGGTGCTGCGGCTATGCGGCTACCATCGGCAGGCTGCGGCGCGACCGGAGGGCGACATTGACTGGGCGGCGGCGGACCTTACGGCGCTCGCCCAGGACGCCGTGATGCCGGGGCAGCGGCTGTTCGATCCGGCGGACCTGGGCGCGGCCTTCCTTGCAGCCCTCCGCGCCGAGGCACCTTCGTCCCTCACAGGGGCTACGGCCCTCACGGGAGACGTGCAGTTCCGCCGGTATCTGATCGGCCTGGACTTCCCCTTCGCGGCTGAGGACGCGGCCGAGTTATGCTCAGGTCCCCTCTCCGTCCTGGACCGTTACTACCCGGGGGCGCGGGAGATGGCTGAGGCGCTCGGCTGGGAGCCGAGGCCGATAGACCGGTACCACGACGTGAGCCGGGCGAAGCGGGAGCTGGGCTTCCGGGCGGGGACGGACCTGGGGGACGTGATCGCCGAGTTCCGCCGACGCGGGTCGGGGGAGTTGTAGGCGGTCGTGCGGCCGGTGCGTCGTCAGGCACCGAGAGCGGGGCTGAAGCCCCGCCCTCCGTACGACTGCGCGACGTGAAGGCGACGACCCGTGCGCTGATGCAACCGGAGCGCAAGCGCTCCTCTGGCGAAGGATGCCTCCCTCCTCTCCCAGCGCAGGGCTTGCCCTGCGCACCTCAAGGCCCCGACCCGCGCAGGGCGTCGGCGATGGCCTCGACCGCCGGTGGGCAGCCGGGAACGTGGTCGCGGCCGCGACGGTAGCGCCGCGTGCAGTCCCCGACCAGCAGCGCACCCTCAGGCGGCTCGCCCAGGCCCGCGTAGACCACCTCGTAGGGCAGCCCGTCCGCCTCGCGGGCAACCTCACGCAGCGCCGCCAGCAGGTTCATCGTGCAACCGCTGCACGCCCGATCGGTGAGCACCTCGACCTGCCCTATCTCCGCCGCGAGCGCCTCGAAGGGCCTCTCGAAGGGTCGCCGGTGGCGTTCGAGGTCAGCGCCGACGACCTCGATGGCGGCGAGGTCGTTCACGCCGAGGCCCGCCTGTGCGGCCAAGCGATTGTGCAGAACCTCGTCGGGAGCTATGCCCATCAGGTCCGCGGTGACGGCGTCGGCGGCAACCACATCCCGCGAGGCGATGAGCAGGTTCATCCGCAGCAGCCTGCCCGCGCTGGGCCCCATCCCCTCCATCGCGGTGGTCGCGTCAATGACGGTGACCGTGGGCGGCATCAGGCGCGGGAGCTGCGCCACGGCGTGGTTGAGTTCCATCGCGTGGATGCGGCGCTTGTCGTCCGGGTGCACGCAGCCCTTCAGGTTCTTGATCCCCAGGCTGACCAGCGTGTTGAAGTGCGTCTTCATCATGGGCAGGTTGATGAGCACGTCACACTCAAGGGCTGGCTTACTGAGGCGAAGTCCGCGGGGGAGATCCCGGGAGCCATGCCGCACCCTGACGAAGGGCAGATCGTGCAGGTTCGCCGCGCGGATGCCCAGCCGCTCTGCCACGCGGTAGAGGCCGCACTCGCGCAGATAGGCCTCCGGCTCCTGGAGTGCCCAGTAGGGCCCATCGGCGAGCAGCACGTGGCGCGGGCCGCGCTCCAGCGCCCACCCGCACGCGGCTTCCATCACCCCCTCGGAGGTGCGCCCTGCGCTCCCGTGCAGGTTCGGCTTGACCAGCACCGACTCCCCGCCGGTGATGATCTCTTCCGCGCCGCAAAGCTCCAGCGCACGGGCGAAGGCCGCCCGAACGTCGGCGCTCCCGTCACATTCTGCCAGGCTGACGACCGGCATCACATTCACGGGCGTAGCTTCGCAACGAGGAGCGCCTTTTCCTGCGCGAGGGAAGGTATCACGCTATCGGCGGCGAACAAGGGTGCAGCACTGCACTCTACGCCGGAGGTGTCGCCATGGTCAAGACAGGTGAATGGCTGTCCGAGGGCTGGGATCTGGTCAAGCAGGATCTCTTCGCGCACGTGCTGCTCGCGCTGGTGGTCGGACTGGGCAGCGCGATAACCGGCGGGATCCTCGGAGGCCCGCTGATCTGCGGCTACATCTGGATCATCATCGAGAAGATGCGCAATCCGGCGTACAAGCCGGCCATCGGCGACCTGGGCAAGGGCTTCGAGGTCTTCGTGCACGCGCTGGTCGCCTGCCTCATCTGGAGCCTGTTCGCGAGCGTGGCCTCCTCGGCCTGCGGGCTGGGGCAGTTCGTGGTCAACGGCTTCCTGGTGTTCACCTACCCGCTGATAATGGACCGGCGGATGGAATTCTGGCCGGCCATCCAGGCCAGCTACGAGAAGGTGACGCCGGACTGGCTGGGGTTCTGTCTGTTCCACCTGGCGCAGGTGGGCGTCATGCTGCTCGGAGTTATCGCCTGCGTGGTTGGCGTGTTCGTGACCGGGCCGATATGCGTCGTGGCAATGGTGGCGGCCTACCGCGACAACTTCGGCCTGGAGGGCGCCGCGGCGGCCCCGCCGACCGAGCCGATGGCCCCGCCGGCCGCTCCCACGCCGCCGCCCACGCCGACCCAGTAGAGCGGCAGCGGCAAGATCGCGGCGGAGGCTATGAGCTTCTCGTTCGCACGGCAAGAGCAGTCGCCAGCGAGGGTGGCCGTTGCACCTGACTCGCCACCGGCCGTTGAGTTCGCCGCCCGCGAACTCAGCCGCTATCTGGCAATCATCACCGGCGCGCGATTCCCCGTAGCTCCGGGGGAGGGCGCGCCGGTGATGCGTCTGGGCGTTGACCTGCCGGGAGCGCCCGATCTGAGCGCTCGGCAAGAAGGCAGCTTCGCCTACCACGTGAGCGATGATGCGGTACTGCTCACCGGCACCGATGGGCTGGCCGTGCTCCACGCCGTGTACGCGCTGCTCGAAGAGCTGGGCTGCGCGTGGCTGCATACGTGGGAGGGCGGCGAGATCGTCCCGCGCAACCCCGGCGCGTCCCTGCCGCTCGGCACTCGCCTCCACGAGCCGGCCATGGTGCATCGCGAGTTCACCAACCTGATGCCCATTGACCCCAGCTACGTGCAGATGATTGACTGGATGGCGAAGAACCGCTTCAACCGCTTCATGGTCTTCGCCAATATCGAGGGCTCCATCGAGAAGTACCTGGAGCTGCTGGAGCCGGAGGTGGTCGCGCGCGGGATGCAGGCGACCATGGGGCATCATAGCTTCCGGTACTTCCTGCCGCCGGACGAGTTCTTCGAGGACCACCCCGAGTACTACGCGGTGCTCAGCGGCGAGCGCAACCCGAACGGGCAACTGTGCACCTCCAACCCACGGGTGGCGGAGCTGGTCGCCGAGCGCGTTTGCGAGTTCTTCGCCGAGCACCCGCACATCGAAATGATCGGCCTGTGGCCGAACGACGGCTTCGGCTGGTGCGAGTGCGAGAGCTGCCAGGCCGTCGAGCCGCAGCAGGCCTCCCTCTACGATCCGAACCATCCCCGGCGCACGGATACCTATCTGCGCTTCGTCAACGCCGTGGCTGAGCGCGTGGCCGAAGAGCACCCCGACCGCCGCCTGAGCGCGCTGGCGTACGTGAACTACGTGGAGCCGCCCGAGCAGGTCGAGCCGGCCGAGAACGTCGCGGTGTGCTTCGCGCCCTTCAAGCGCTGCTTCAAGCACACCGTCCCGCCGGAGGAGCCGTGTGACCTCAAGAACGAGGCCTACGGGCGGATGCTCGAAGGATGGCGAGAGAAGGTCAGCGGCGACCTCTACCTGTTCTGCTACCTGATGCAGATACACAGTTCCTCGCTGCCGTATCGCATCACGCATATACTCGGGAGGCAGTGGCAGCTCTGGGCGGAAGCGGGCGTGGATGGCTACGTGATGGAGTTCGTGCCCGAGGAGTGGGGCACGTTCGGCGTCAACGCCCACCTCATCGGGCGGCTATCGTGGGACCCGGACTTCGATGTGGACGGCTGGCTCGGTGAGTACTACGAGCAGCTCTTCGGGCCGGCCGCGGAGGAGATGGGCGGGTTCTACGAACGGTACACGGCAGACTTCGTCCTGGCCGGTCCGTGCAAGGGGCACTACGACGTCGGGTACACCGCGCGCGCGACCGATGAATTGATGCAGCCCGCGATGGAATCGTTCGGGAGGGCGAGGGCGGCCGCCGCAAGCGGTGAGAAGCGGCACTGGGAGGCGACGCAGCGCGTCTGGGTGGGGATGGAGCTGCTGAGGCGCGTCGGCGCGTGGTCCCGCCTCGCGGGACTGATGGAGGCGGAGGAGGCGCGTGAGGAACGGCGGGCGGGGCTGCTGGCTCGGGCGAGGGCGGCCGCTGGCGAGACGCTGGAGTGGGCGCGGGGCTACGCGGACAGCGGCGCGATCGAGATCGAGCGGCTGGAGCGCGTGCTGGGGGTGGCCCTGCGCTGACGCCAACGGCACGGCAAACCGCAGAGACGCAGAGAACGCGGAGAACGCAGAGAACGACAAGGCACACCGCGTACGGCAGAGGCCGGAGGCGGGTAGCGGCAACAGCGAACGGCATGGTCCGGATGGGGCCCCTGCGGCTTCCCGCAGAATGGGGCAGCCGCCTTCCCCATTTGGCCCCTCCATTCGGCCCCACCGCGTGGGGGCGAGAAGCGAAATGCGGGAGGCGAGAAACTGGAAACGGCACAGGCCGGCCTCAGGCCATGCCGCCGTTGGCGGCATAGCCTTCGTGCGGCCTCTCCATGGTGCGGCGGATGAGAGATGATGGGAGTTGAGCGCGATGCACAGGAGCAAGGCAGTTCTGATGGCGGCGTTGATGATGATCGGCTGGCCAGCGGCGGCAGGCGTCGCGACTCTGCTCGCAACGAGCTGCCCCGCCGCCGCAGCCGTGATTGTCCAGGCCGACTTCAATGACGGCGCGTTGGAGCCCTTCCAGAGCGGGCAATACGGCAAGGGCGAGTACACCTGCGAAGTGGTCGAGGGAGTCGGGCGGGATGGCACGCCCTGCGCCCGCCTGGTCAACACCGACCCCGGAGCCCGGGGCGCGTTGGCAACGCACATCAAG
>CBFDBV010000310.1:0-5877 GCA_965603135.1 uncultured bacterium | reverse complement strand
ACCTTAGGTGACTGTCCCCAGACGCAATGATGATGGGAGGACGCTGGTGTTGAGGCCAAGCCCACCAGGGGCGCAGCATCCCGCCCAGGCGGGACCCGCAGACGTGCAGCCGCCCAGGGCGGTGACCTGGCGAGCGGTTGTCATCGGCCTGCTCCTGATCCCTCCCAACGCGGCCTTCGTGATGCACGGCTACATCTGGGGGGAGAGTCGCCCCGCGACGGTCTCCCTGTTCTTCAACGTGGTTGCCACCTTGCTGGTGGTCGTGGCCCTGAACGCCCTGCTGCGGCGCATCAGCGCGCGGTGGGCTCTCCGCCAGGGAGAGCTGCTCACCGTCTACGCGATGCTGAGCGTCGCCACCGCTGTCTGCGGCCTGGACCAACTCCAGACCATGGTGCCGGTCGTCGCGCACCCCTTCTGGCATGCCACTCCCGAGAACGACTGGGAGAATCTCTTCCTCCAGGACATGCCCGAGTGGCTCACGGTCACTGACCCAGATGCGCTGTGGGCCTACTATGACTCCCACGAGCCTCTGCTCGCCACGCCGTACTGGCGCCCCTGGGTGAAGCCCGCGGCCTTGTGGTCGGCCTTCAGCTTCACCCTCATCTTCGTGATGCTCTGCCTCAACACCCTCTTCCGGCGCAACTGGGTGGAGGAAGCCAAGCTGAGCTATCCCATCGTGCAGCTCCCGCTGGAGATGACCTCAGAGAGGCGGAACATCTTCAAGGACAAGCTGCTGTGGATCGGCTTCGCGCTGGCCTTCGTCGTGGATGCCTTCAACGGCTTCCACCTGATCTTCCCGAAGATCCCCAGCCTGCTTGGCGAGCGCGGCGCACGATATGACCTGGGCAGGATGGTGCGCGAGCGGCCCTGGAACGCCATCGGCTGGACGCCGCTCAACGTCTTCCCCTTTGCCGTAGGCTTGGCGTTCTTCATCCCACTGGACCTGGCCTTCAGTTGCTGGGCGTTCTACATCCTCTGGAAATTCGTGCGCATATTCTCCGTAAGCGTGGGTTGGGGGAATCTGCCGCGCGCGCCGTGGATAGATGAGCAGAGCTTCGCGGCGTACCTCGCGCTGGCGGGCTTTTGCCTGTGGTCCAGCCGCAAGCATATCGCAGCGGCGCTGGCCAGCGTCCTGGGCCGCAGGCGGATGGACGACGCTCAGGAGCCGATGCCCTACTCGTGGGCGGTCTGGGGCGTCGTCGGTGGCGTTGCGGCGCTGATGGTCTTCTGCTTGCAGGCGAAGATGACGTTCTGGCCCGCGCTGGCCTTCCTGGTACTGTACCTGGGCATCTCTATCGCGGTAGCGCGCATCAGGGCGGAGCTGGGCTCGCCGGTTCACGACCTCCACAAGATAGGCCCTGAGGCGGTCATCACCGAGATCGCAGGGCCGACCGCGCTGGGCACGAGCAACCTCATCGTGTACTCGTACTTCTGGTCCTTCAACCGCGCTCATCGCAGCCACCCGATGCCGCACCAGATAGAGGCGATGAAGCTCGCCAGCGTCACCAACACCGACCAGCGCGGCCTGGCGGTGGCGATGACTGCCGCGGTGGGGCTGGCGCTGGTGGTCGGATGGGCCATCTTGCTGGATGCCTTCTTCCGCTACGGCGGAGAGGGGTGGATGTGGAAGGGCCGCGAGACCTTCTCCCGGCTTCAGAGCTGGCTCATTACCCCCGGCGAGACCAACTGGTACTCCGTGGGCGCCATGGTCTGGGGCGCGATGTTTACCGTCTTCCTGACCTGGATGCGCACCAGGTACATCTGGTGGTCCTTGCATCCGGCCGGCTTTGCGGTGTCGGGGAGCTGGTCTATGGCGCTATTTGCGCCTTCGATCCTGGTGAGCTGGCTGGCGAAGGCCCTCATCCTTCACTACGGCGGCATGACGGCCTTTGCGCCCGCCTCGACGCTGTTTATGGGGTTGATACTCGGCGAGTTCGCAGCGGGCACGGGCTGGGGCCTGGCCGGGATTCTCCTGCACCGGCGGATGTACAACTTCCTGCCCTGAACGGCGGGCAAAGGGCAATGGGGAATGGGCGAACGGCCGCGCGGCAGGACTTGCGATGGGCGGCGGCGAACAGAGGAGCGTGCCAGCGCATACGGTCAAGGGAGGATCATCGTGAGCACAGCAAAGATCGTGGTCACCGACTTCATCGAAGACGACCTCGACTGGGAAGTCGAGGAGATGACCAAGAGAGACGTTGACTTCTCGCATCACCAGCTCAAGCTCGCGAGCGAGGAGGAGTTGGTAGCGGCGATAAAGGACGCCGACGTGGTGATCGTCAACATGGCGCCGATGCCCGAGGCCGTCATCGGTCAGCTCGACAACTGCAAGCTGATCATCCGCCACGGCATCGGCTACGACAACGTGGACGCGGACGCCTGCACGGAGCACGGCATCCGCCTGGCGAACATCCCCGACTACTGCGCTCAGGAGGTCGCCGAGCAGGCGGTCTCTCTGATCCTGGCCTGCGCCCGCCGCCTGTTCGAGAGCCGGCGGATACTCGAGGAGGCCAGCGCCAACGGCATCTGGGACTTCTCCACGCTCGGCGACATCCATCGCGTGCAGGACCAGACGCTGGGGATCGTGGGCTGCGGACGCATCGGCAGCCGCGTCTACCGTATGATGGAGAACGTCTTCGCGGAGCGCATGGTCTGCGACCCTTACATGGGGGACAGGCGCGTGGCGGCGCTGGGCATCAAGCCCCCTTACGCCCTGGAGGAGGTCCTCGAGCGGGCGGATTACGTCACGATGCACACGCCGCTCAACGACGAGACCCACTACCTGATTGACGAGCCGCAGCTCAAGCTGATGAAGCAGAGCGCGTATCTCATCAACACCTCGCGCGGCGGCGTCATCAACACCGAGGCCCTGTGCAAGGCGCTGCGCGAGGGCTGGATCGCGGGAGCGGCCATTGACGTCTACGAGGAGGAGCCGCCGCCCGCCGACCTGGAGCTTTTCGACCTGCCGACCGCGACGTTGTCGGCTCATCTGGGTTGGTGTTCGGTGGAGTCGGGCTGGGACATCCGGCACAAGATAATGGCCGATGTTGATAACTACCTCGCCGGCCGGCCGCCGCGCTACACGGTCAACACCGAGGTCGAGCAGAAGCTGGGCGGGAAAGCGTACCGGACCTCGGACCACGGACCTCGGACCACGGACTAACGACAGACGACGTCGGCGGCCGTTCGCTGGCGTTTGCCGTGAGTCGTCGGTCTGATGTCTGATGTCCGAAGATGAGGAGATGACCTTGATGGCGAGGTACGACCTGCCCGGCCCGAAGTCAGCCGAGCTGCTCAAGATGTCGCAGGACTACGAGGCCGGCGCCACCAGCCGCCAGCAGCCCTTCGTCTGGGACACCGCCGAGGGTTGCATCATCACCGACGTGGACGGCAACAAGTACATAGACTGGACCTCCGGCGTGCTGGTGACCAACGTCGGGCACTGCCACCCGAAGCACGTGGCGGCGATTCAGGAGCAGGTCGCCCGCTTGCTCTGCCCGTACGATTTCCCGACGCCCGAGCGCGTCACGCTGGCGAAGCGGATGGTCGAGATCACTCCTGACAACCTTGACGCCTGCTTTATGCTCACCACCGGCTCCGAGGCCACCGAGGCGGCGATGCGCATCGCCAAGCGCTTCACCGGCAACCACGAGATCATCTCCTTCTACGGTGGCTTTCACGGCCGCACGGTCGGCGCGATGTCCGCCGCCGGTAAGATGGGCACCAAGAAGCAGTACGGCCCGGTGCTGACCGGGCACATCCAGTCCCCCTATCCGTACTGCTACCGCTGTCCGTTCGACCTGACGCCCGACGCCTGCGACTTCAAGTGCCTGCGGTTCCTGGACAATGTCGTGGAGACGTGCTCCACGGGCCAGCTTGGGGCCGCGATCGTTGAGCCCTACCAGGGCGGCGCGGGCTTCATCTTCCCGCCCGAGGGCTGGCTCAAGCAGCTTGAGAGGTGGTGCCAGGAGCGCGAGGTGCTCTTCATTCTCGACGAGGTGCAGTCCAGCTTCGGGCGCACGGGCAAGATGTTCATGGCGGAACACGAGGGCCTGAAGCCGCAGTTCATGTGCATCGGCAAGGGCATTGGCAGCGGCATGCCGACTGCCTGTCTGATGACCGAGAAGCGCATAATGGAGGTCTTCGAGCCGGGCGAGCTGAGTTCGACCACGGGCGGCAGTCCCGTCTCCTGCGCGGCGGCTCACGCGGTGCTGGACATCTTCGAGGAGGAGGGGCTGGTCGAGAACTCGGCCAGGATGGGCGAGTATATGCTGGCGCGGCTGAAGAAGATCGAGCGGGAGTCGAAGTACCTCGGCGAGGCGCGCGGCCGGGGGCTGGTGATGGGCCTGGAGTTCGTGGCTGACAAGGAGACGAAGGAGCCCTCGAAGGAGATCACGTGGCAGGTCGTGGAGGAGTGCGCGCGGGAGGGGCTATGCGTCGGCGTGGTCGGGTTCTACGGCAACGTCATCCGCGTCGCCCCGCCGCTGGTGATCACCGAGGACCTCGCCGAGCAATCCTGCGATATCATGCAGAAGGTCGTCAAGAGCCTCTGACAGGAGTAGCCACAACGCCGTGCGAGGAGGGCGACCGATGGACGAACAGGCGCTCAGGTTCGCCGCGAAGGTCCTGGCCGATGACACCAGACGACTGCTGTCGGAGTTGATCGAGTATCGCTCGACTGACGGCGACGAGGGGCCCGTGATGAAGTACATCCACGAGCGGATGCAGGAGGTCGCCGACGAGGTCGAGTTCGTCGAGGTCACCGAGGCCATCAAGGATGACCCCGACTACTCGTATCCCATCAGGCTGGAGTACGGCGACCGCTCGAATGTGCGCGTGGTGAAGAAGGGGACCGACGGTGGGAAGACCCTCCTGCTCAACACGCACCTCGATGTTGTGCCGCCCTCGTCGGGCCATGTGCAGCCCTTCAACGCGCGCGTCGAGGATGGCGTGATGTACGGCCGCGGCGCGTGTGACGCCAAGGGGCAGGTCGCGACCATCTGGCTGCTGCTCAGGCTGCTCAAGGAGCTGGACGTGGAACTCGCCGGCGACATCATCGTCCACCTGGTCATCGAGGAGGAGATCGGCGGCAACGGCACGGTGGCGATGGTGCGCCGCGGCGAGAGCGCGGACGCATGCATCGTGATGGAGCCGACGGACTTCGTCATCCTGCCCCAGGTGCGCGGGGCTGTCTGGTTCGAGGCCACCACCTACGGGCAGGCGGGTCACAGCGGCAGCGGCGGAACGGTCAGCGCCCTGCTCAAGGCCATCGACGTCATTCAACTGTTCACCGACTACCATGACCGCATCCTCGCCGAGTCCCGCGGCAAGTACCCGCTCTTCGATGAGTTCGAGAACCCGATGCCGCTGACCATCGGCCAGCTTGAGGCCGGCGACTGGCCCGCGCAGGCCCCGCAGCAGGCGGTGTTCAGGGGCGTGCTGGGGCTGCTGCCGGACCGCACCAAGGAGCAGGTGATGGAGGAGATGCGGGCCTGCGTGACGCAGAGCGGGGACGACTGGCTGGCCGAGAACTTCGAGATTGACTTCACGTATCGCCACGACGCGAACGTCATCGAGCCGGATCATCCGCTGGTGCTGGCGCTCCAGGAGGCCGTCCGGGCAGAGGGCAGGCCCGGCGATGTGTCGGCGATGACCGCTTCGTGCGATGCGTGGATGTACAACAACCAGCTTGAGATACCGACGGTGGTATTCGGCCCTGGCAGCCTGGGCGTAGCGCACAGCGACCGGGAGCAGATTGCCCTCCAGGACCTCCTCGGGGCAGCCCAGGCGCTGGTGCGGTTCGCGAACGAGTTCTGTACCTAGAGGCCCAGCAGAGAGGCGGACACAATGCTCGCGTTAGTGAAGACCGCAAAGGGC
>CBFDBV010000309.1:0-5881 GCA_965603135.1 uncultured bacterium | reverse complement strand
TCACTCTGCGGAAGTGAAAGCCGTAGTGGCGGCGCTTGGGCAGGAAGTGCATCTTGCCCACGGAGTAGTTGAGATAGTCGGCATGCCCGAGCAGGGCGGGGAGCGTGTCCAGGCACGGTTCCGGGTCAACGTTGTTGTTGCCGTAGCGGCCGTTGTGGCCCGAGCGCCGGCCCGTCAGCAGGGCGTAGCGCGCGGCGATGCAGACCGGGGTGGTCGTGATGGCATTGGTGAAGCGGACGCCCTGGGCGGCGAGGCGGTCGAGGTTGGGCGTCTTGATGGCCAGGTTACCGGCGCAGCGCATGGCGTCGGCGCGCATCTGATCTACATAGAGCAGCATTATGTTGGGGCCAGGCATTCTTCGAAGCACTTCCTTTGCAGTATGGTAGGCGCATCCGACAAGACACCGACAGCATATTCGGCTCGCGCTGGCGGCGCACCTGCCGGGCCGGAGGTGTTGCGGGCCTGTGGGCGAATACTCGCCTTGCGCGTCATAGCGTGGATCGCAGGAAGACGGGATCGTCAGGGGTGATCTTCGTGCGCGAGACGGCAGTGTGGGCGCTTGGGGTCGCACTTGCGACGCAATACGCCTTTGCAGCACCCATCGAGAAGCTGCTCGATGACTTCGAGGCAGAGCTGGTCGGGTGGTCGGAGGACGTGCAGGTGGTGGCAGCGGACGGAGGTCACGCGCTGAGCTGGCAGCCCTCGGGTAAGCAGCCGTACTTCATGTACCTGCGCTTCCACGACCGCGGCATCGAGATGAGCGAGTGGGACCGCCTGGAGTTCCGCTACAAGCTCAGCGGCGCGAAGGTCGGCTGGTGGGGCGTGAAGATCGTGGATCATCCGCTTGCGGATGGGCTTCAGGCTACCTATCAGATCCCGCGGGAGCAGGTACAGACGGACGTTTGGCAGAGTGCCAGCATCGAGTTGCACCCCCCGCAGTGGATCTGGGGCGAGACGCCCAGCGAGACCACGCAGACGATCAGCTTTCGCGCCTCGAGCGTCTCCGACGGCGCGCTGACGGTGCTGCTGGATGACATAAAGGTCGCGCGGGATCGCCTGCGTCTGGGGGCTGAGCCGGTGGGGCCGGTCGCGGCAGACGGCGCTGGCTTCGCGAGGGAGTTCAGCCTCAGCGTCGAGAATCGCTCGGATGAGGCGATGGAGGTGCGGCTGCGAGCCTCTGACCTGCCTGCGGGCGTGGCCGTCGAGCTGCCGGAGCGCATCGAGGCGCCGGCAGGCCAGTCGGTGGCGCTGGCCGCCGCGCTGCGCGTGCGCCCGGTTGGCGGCCTCGCGCTCGTGCCTCTCACGACCTGCCAGGCCACCCTGGTGGCCGTGAGCGAGCCGCCAGGCGACGAAGCGGAGGTCGAGGTGTCCATGGCAATCCCCCTGGGCGAGGTTGAGCATCCGTGCCTCATCATCGCGAGGTCGCAGATAGCGGCGATAAAGGCGCGCGTGGAGCAGTTCGAGTGGGCCAGCGCCGCCTATGATGGGCTGAAGAAGTCCGCCGACGCGTGGCTGGAGCGGGAGATCGTGTTCCCGGACCGCGGCGGGCAGTGGTCACACTGGTACACCTGTGAGAAGTGCGGCTCGCGCCTGAAGACGGTGTCGCCCACCGAGCACAAGTGCCCGAACTGCGGCGCCGTGTACTCGGGTTGGCCCTACGACGACGTTATAGTGGGACGCGAGCACGGACGCCTGGCTCGAGCGGCCCACGATCTCGGGTTGATGTACGCCCTCACCGAGGACGAGGGTTATGCCGACCGCAGCCGGGAGATCTTGCTGGGCTATGCCGAGCGCTACCTGAGCTACCCGCTGCACAACAACCGCGGTGATGCGAAGGCCGGCGGGCGCGTGATGTCCCAGCAGCTTTCGGAGGCGACGTGGCTGATCCGAATCGTGCAGGGGTTCGACTGCGTCTACGACACGCTGTCTGGGGAGGAGAGACAGAAGATCGCCGATGACCTGCTGCTGCCGGCCGCGGAGCTGGTGCGCGCAGCGCGACGCAGCATTCACAACATTCCCTGTTGGGAGAACGCGGCGTTCGGGCTGGTCGGGCTGACGCTGGGCAACGAGGAGCTGGCCGCGGATGCCATCAACGGGAGGCTTGGCTTCCGCGGGCAGGTGGCTGAGGGCATCAGCGATGAGGGCGTCTGGTACGAGGGGTCCTGGGGGTATCACTATTACACGATGAGCGCGCTGGAGCCGCTGGCGGTGGCCGCCGAGCACTGCGGCATTGACCTGTACAGGGAGCGGTACAGCCGGATGTTCCTGGCGCCGGTGCAGATGATGGCTCCCAACGGGCAGATGCCGGCCTTCAACGACTCGGGCCGGACCAGCGCGCTGGGTTCGGGCCGGGCGCGCCTGTATGAGAACGCCTACGCGCACTGGCCGCTGCCGGAGATCGCGATGGTGATAGCCAGCTCGAACCGCGCCAACCTCTCCGCGCTGCTCTACGGCGCCGACGCGGTGCCGACGAGCGACACGCAACTGACCTCGCGGGACTTCCCGGACGCCGGAATCGTCATCTTCCGCACGACACCCCAAGAGCGCGTGGAAGGCGCGATCCCGGGCGTTCCCTCGAACTACCTGGCGCTGGACTACGGCCCGCACGGCAGCGGCCACGGCCATCCTGACAAGCTGGGGTTCGTGTTCTACGCGATGGGCAGGCTGGTGGCCCCAGACGCGGGCAGCATCGCCTACGGAAACCCCGCTCACCGGGGCTGGTACAAGCAGACGCTCAGTCATAGCACGGTCGTGGCGGATGGGGCGAGCCAGCAGCCCTGCACGGGGAAGTTGCACTTCGCCGCCTTCGACGAGAACGCTGCCTTCGCCTGTGCGTCCGCTGACGACGCCTACCCGGGGGTGCATCTGCTGCGGGCGATTGCGCTGCTTGGCAACCGCGTGCTGGACGTGAGCGTGGCCTGCTCCGAAGACGAGCACCAGTACGACTGGGCATATCACAGCCGCGGCGAGTTCGGCACGGAGCTTCCGCTGACGGGATTGCCCGAGCCGCCGGGGGAGGGCGCCTACGAGTGGGCGGAGGGCTGGCGGAGCGCAGGTCAGCTCGAGGCGTGGTCGGCCCGCTGGCAGGTTGACGATGAGCTTCGCGTGCGTTGCACGCAGGCCGTGAGCCGGCCGGCGGAACTGCTGACCGCCATCGGTCGGGGCAATCCGCCCAGCGCGCGCGATCCGTTCGTGGTGTCCCGGTGCCGGGGCAAGTCGGCTGTGTGGGGGACCGCCCTGCTGTTCGGGGGAGGTGGGGAGGAGGCGACAGTGCGGCTGCTCTCGGATGATGCTGTGCCCCTGGAGCAAGGCTTTGGGTTGGAGGTCGTTGATGGGGCGAGCCGGACCCTGATGCTGGCGTCCGAGGAAGGCGAACTGAGCATCGGCGAGGTCATGCTGAGGGGAGCCGGAGCGCTGCTGAGCTGGCGCGATGGCGAGTTGACGTTCGCCCTGCTCGCCGACGGAAGCGAAGTCGCGCTCGGTGGCCGGACGCTGCATGGGGAGTAGCTACTCAGCATTGTGCCACAGGCGCCCTCGCCTGTGCGGGAGAACGGCATTTCCACAGGCGAGGTCGCCTGTGGCACGAACGGCATGAACGCCACGCACGGCAACCCCGGCGGAGGTGCACCGTGCTCTGGACACGACTGCTGATGGCTGTGGCCCTCCTGCTCCCGCTCAGCGTCGCCTGGGGTCAGCAGGAGCGGCCGTATCTGCGCTATGAGGGGGACCCGGAGGCGCTCAGGAAGGCCGTCGGTGGCTTCCTGGAGATGTCCGAACAGGAACTCCTCGAGGGACTGGTCGCGGGTGATCGCCGCGCGCAGGAGAACGCCTCGGAGCTGGGGGCCGTGGACAGGCTCATCGCCCTCGCCGAGGTGGCGGGCGTGGAATCCGCGCGGGAGCGGGCGCTGCTGATCCTCAAGACCATCTGTGGGCCGTTCTTGGAGGCCTCTGATGAGCAGCTTCGGGCGCAGATAACTGAGCGCGGGGCGGTGGATGAGTCGAATCTGCTGATGCGCGATGTGTCCTGGGACCTGGCGCGCATCTATCGTCTCTCGGGCGATGAGGGTGCGGCCCATCGCGCCGCGGTGATCCTGGCGCGGCTGGCCGAGGTGATGCCCAAGTGGCCGCTGGTCACGCGTAAGGGCGAACTCAAGGAGCAGGATGACGAGGCCTATCGGCTCGCGTGGGACGCGAACGGCCTGTGGGGCGTGTGGTTCTGCTCGGACATCACGGCGGGCCTGCCGGTGGTGCGCGCCTTCGACCTCATCTATGACAGCGGCGCGATGCAGCAGCTCGGCGCGCTGGAAACCATCGAGCGCGACCTTCTCCGCTACATCCCCGAACACTACCTGGAGCGCGCGATGAGCCTGGGGAATCTGACGCACTATGTGCTCAAGGCGCTGCCGCTCTACGGGATGGCGATCCCCGAGCCGAAGTACGTGCATATCGTGGTGCAGCGCTACCGCTACCTTATCAACGCGGTGTACTACGCCGACGGGTTCTGGCACGAGGGGTCACCGAGCTACCACAAGGACATCACGACAGGCCTGACGCGCAGTGTGCCGGCGGTGCTGAAGGGTCACTCGGACCCGCCGGGGTACACCTGTGACATTGACCTGCCACGCTACGACACCCTGGACCTGGCCGCCGAGTATGAGCGGCAGCACACGCGGGTGTGGGACGCCCTCAAGAAGCTGACCTTCCCGAACAAGGACTATGCGAAGATACATGATGCCAGCTTCCCGCACGGGGCCTGGTGGGATCAGCGCCCCACGAACTCCTACCCGCGCATCCTGGGCTGTATGGGCCACGCCATCCTGGGCACCAACTCCGACCCCGACCAGGCGCAGCTTCACCTGCACTACTCGGGCACCCACGGTCACGAGCACTACGATGCGCTGAGCATCATCCTGTTCGCGCGGGGCAAGGAGCTGCTCTCGGAGACCAAGTACCGCGCGCCGGACGACTGGGCCTCCACGCGCGAGTGGCAGACCATGACCGCTGGGCACAACACCGTGGTCATTGACGAGAAGAACCAGGAGGGCCGCTTCCCCGACGCCAGCCATCGGCGGCCCATCACCGAAGCCGATGCGATGGATAACATCCCCAACTGGCGCTACCGTTCGGGCGGGCACGGCAACGCCCTCAATGACCCCAAGCTCCGCTGCTTCTGCCCGGACTGGGACCCGGTGCAGATCGCCGAGGCCGAGGGCGAGCGGGCATACTACCCGGACCCGGAACTGTATCGGCGGACGGTGGCGATGGTGCACGTGGACGAGCATGAGGTCTACGCGGTGGACATCTTCCGCGTGCGCGGCGGCACGATTCACGACTGGATGCTGCACGGCTGCCTGCAACTGCCCTACGAGCTGGCGACCTCCGTGGCGCTGTCGCCGAGCGAGGGCACGCTGCACAAATACCTGGACCAGTTGCGCGCAGCGCAGAGCGAGGACGGCTGGACGGCGACCTTCACCTACGAGGAAGGGTCGTCGCTGAGAACCCATGTGCTGGGCCAGGCGGGAACGCGGATTATCGTGGGGCGCGGGCCGGCGATGAGGCATCCCGGCTACGCGGACTTCCTGGATGTGCGGCGGGAGGGCGGGGCATCGTGCTTCGTGGCCGTTCACGATCCCTACGAGGGGGAGCCGAACATCGAGTCCATCGAGCCGGTCGCCTGGGGCGCGGGGCCGATGGACGTGGGGCTGAGGATCAACCTCGCCAACGGCTTCACCGACCTCGTGCTCACTTCCGCGGGCGATCCCCCCTTCAGCGAGCATACGACCGAGGAGGGCATGACCTTCGCCGGGCGCTTCGCGCACATCCGCTTCGAGGGCGAGCGGCTGGTGCACGCGTACGGCGTTGACGCCACGCGGCTGAAGGT
>CBFDBV010000308.1:0-5886 GCA_965603135.1 uncultured bacterium | reverse complement strand
GACTAATCCCAGAGTTCAGGGCTCCCGCCAATCCCAAGAGGATCATTACCCAATAACCGGCGTTCTCATCTGCGAAGGGGGAGCCGCCACGAGCCAGGCACAAAGGCGGTGTCCTGCGCAAGTCGGAAGCGTTGGCGAGGGCGGCCGAGTTCGGCCGGAAGCTGGCAAGCAATTGACCGGCTACAACCAGATACGAGGAAGCGTGGATGTCAACAGAGCAAGGGAAACCAGGTGGAGGGGCAGAGCGATGATGGTGGAGGCGGCGCGCAGGCTTGTTGACCAGGCATCCTGCATCGCGAGGGCACACAATGCCAGCACAACTTGACGCGTACACAGAGCCTGCCAGGGTTCCTCGGGAAGGCGAGCGGCACGGTGGCGGCGAAGCCTGCAGAGGCGTCGCCGCTTTGCACAGGAGGCAGGAGATGGCACGAGGGAGATCATTCGTCGGTCTCTTGGCTGTGATGCTGCTGGCTATGCTCGGCGGGGTCGGGCCACAAAGCGGCGTCCGGCTGGAGGGCCCAAGCTACTGGGGCAGCGTGGCGCACGCGCAGGAGGCCAAGGCCCTGCCCTTCGACACGGAAGCCCTCGTCGAGGGCTTCCAGGCAATCGTCGCCGGCTCAAACAGCGGCCCGTACTTCTGCTACCGCGGCAACGAGGTCGAGAGCTGGTGGGAGTACTCGCGCGACGGGACCGAGACGGTCGAGTGGGACAGCGCCCCTGTCCCGGAGAGGCACGCGGGGAAGCCGGTCACCTTCGCGGTCGCCTGCGGGCTGGGAAGCGGCGGAGGCGAGGATTCGTATCACGAACTGCACGTCAACGGGCGGAAACTCGCGGCGTTCAACACACCGCCCAAGACGGATGCCACGTGGCTCGGGGTGGGCGTGAAGCTGCTGTTCGACTACGCCATCGCCGACAAGTGGGACAGCTTCGGGACGATGTACATCACCGTCTCCCCGGAGGCGCTCGAATACGGCAAGCCGGTGCGTTTCAAGGTCGTCGGCACGCGGGCGGACCCCAGGTCATGGTTCATGCTGTCAGCGATCAGGGACAACGTCGCCTTTGTGATGAAGAGCTTCGATGGTCAGAAGATGGCGATCGAATACCGGACGCCGACCGGCAAGCTCGTGGTCTGCAAGGAGTACAAGACGCTCCTGGGCACCTTTGTCACCAGCATCGAGGGGAGTGACCTGACCAGGCTCACGTACCTGTGCGGCAAGGAGGTGGGGCCCCGCTTCTCGCCTGACGGCGCCCGCGTGCTGTTCAACTCCAGCGAGGGCGGCACGATGGGCGTGTGGACCATCAGCGCAACCGGCGAGGACCGCAAGCGCATCTGCGACGGCGATCAGGGCGAGTGGCTTGCCGACGGAAAAAGCATCCTGTTCAGACGAGACGGGCAGGTAGTACAGAGGCTGCTGGACACGGGGCAGGAGAGGATGGTCAGCCCGCCCGGCTGGAAGTCCTGCGCGTTCCCGAGCTGTTCGCCGGACGGGCTGCGCATCGCATTCGTCGCCGAGACCGAGGGCGGGCCTGCCCCCCGTAGCCTTGGCGAAGGTGGGAGCGGCGTCTTCGCCGGTCCCCCGGGCGAGAAGGAGCCCGCGTGCCTCGTTCGCTCGGAGACCCTCGGCGCGCCAAGGTGGTCGCCCGACGGGAACAAGATCGTGTACCAGAAGGAGGCGCACATCTGGATCGCGGACGCAGACGGGGGCAATCAGTACCAGTTGACGACCGCAGGCGGAGTGCAGTGCTTCCCGGCGTGGTCCCCGCGCGGAGACGCGGTCGCCTACTGCCAGGGGCCAGGCACAGAGGGGCCCTGGCAAATCTACGTGACGAGTTCGGACAGATCGCGCACGATGCCCATCTCCAAGAGCGGAGCGGTCTCCGTCATGACGCCCGACTGGTGCGGCGAGCAGCCCAGGGACGAGACAACAGCGCCGGTCATTCGGCCCCGACCTCGCATCTCCATCTGGGATGCGGGAGAAGCTCTTGGCTCGCCGCCGGCAGACTGGCAGGGCTTCCTCAAGGACAGGGCGGGATGGAAGCCGCTGGCTGTCGGGACAGCGGCCGTCCCTGACCACGCCGGCGGGCTGGTCATCGAGAACGAGCAGGCGGTGCTCCTGCTGCCCTCGACAGGGGGGCCAGCGCTGCTGATCTCCGGGCCCGGATCTGAGACCGCGGAGAGCGTGGAGTTCGTGCTGCTGGACGAAGGCGGGAATGAGGCCAGGCAAGTCGAAGCCCTGCGGCTGGTGAGCAATGACGGGGAGGAGGCGGTCGTGGAACTGTCGGCCCGTTCGGCGGGCGGAGAGGTGATAGAGACATCGTGGCGGCTGCCGGGAAGCAGGGCTGCGGTGGAGGTGACGCCGCTGAGGAACGCCGGCAAGCTGAGGCTGCGGGCTCGAATGAACCTGGCAGTCGTGCCCGACAGATTCGGCAACGACCTGCTGCTGGAGCCGCAGCAATACGCGCAGGGAAGCTGCTTCCCGCCCTCCGTGCCCCTGGTGCTCGGCCTCCTGGAGGGGGGCAGCAGCGCGCTTGCCCTCGTGTGCCCCTCCGACGGGCAAAGGGCCGAGCTGCGCACAGAGGGCGACGAGCTCTTCGGGGCCGCCGACGTCTCGTTCGCTAACGACAAGATCGTTGCCGTTGTGCTGACGAGCGAGGGTGCGTGGCACCAGGAGCGGCCCCAGGCAGACGGGCCGGAGCGGGTCAACTTCGGCTGGCAGATGCCCTTCCCCGCGATGTGGAGGCTGGCGGTCCGCGGCAAGCAGGAGCGCTATTCGGCGATGTTCTGCGAGATCGAGTCGCCCTGGTTCGACACGAAGAGGGTGTTCCTGAAGAAGGGCGAGCCGCTTGCCGAGGATGTCGAGCTGGGTGTAATCTATCTCTACGACCGGAGAGAGCGCACACCGGCCGAGACCATCACGCCGACGGACATCATGCAGGACGCGCTCGGCATCGAGCGGGCGGCGCGCATCCTGGACACCGAGGGGCTGACGACCTACCGGACCGCAGCAGGCTGGACCACCTGGGCGGACCTGTCGAGCACTCTGGGCTCGCTCCGGCACATATTCAGCCGGGGGTTGGAGGTCCAGGAGAAGGTGTACGTGGAGCACCTGTGCGATGATGTGCAACCCTTCATCGAAGGGATGGATCGGCGGCTGGCCCAGTACGAGAGCTTCGCGAAGAAGCTCGAGGAGGTGTGCGCGGGCGCGGAGGGAGGGGCGGGAGCCCAGGGGCTGATCGAGAGCGTCCGGCGGACCTGGGGGGAATTGAGCCTGGTCTTGCAGCAGATGCAGGGGTTGAAGAAGGCGACGGCTGCCGCTGAGTTCTGCGAGAAGATCAGGAGCCTTGCCCGGGCGAAGTCCGACGAGAGCACAGATGAATGCAGCGCCGCGCGCGAGGGCATCGTTGCGGTTGCCGGTGAGCGCGAGGAGATGCTCAGAAGCTGCCGGACACTGGTGAGGGAGATCAGGGACCAGGCCGGAGCCGCCTGCCTGACGCAACCCGAGGCGCGGGCACCGGCGGAGCAGATGCGTGCCCTCTGCCGGGAGGTCTTGCGAAAGAGATACCTTGCAGAGGGCGACTGGCGAGGCGAGCCCTTCGAGGTCCCGCCCTACTGGCTGGGCCCGAGGGCGCAGGACTACGGCTGGCAATACTATCGCACCATGACCGGCAGGAGCAGGTGGCGCGGGGGACAGGAGTAGGAGGCAGACGCAGGGCGGCGACCTAACGTCTTCGAGGAGGGCCCGGGGATGGGTAACAGGCTTGCGAGGACGGTCCTGGCAGGGCTGCTTGTGTTGAGTATCAGCGCGCTCGGCGCGGTCGCGCAAGAGGAGGGCGCAGGCGAGGGCGTGGTTGTCTGGGACACCGGGCGCGCGCTCGATGCGGCGACCCTCGACCTCGCCAACAAGGAGGGCTGGCGTCGCCTGACCGGCGACGGGGGGGCTGAGCACACCTTCGCCGGCGACGCAGTCATCGAGAATGAGCGCATAGTGGCCGCCTTCTGCTCCAGGAGCGGCGAGGTCGCGGTCTGCTCGAAAGGGGACGGACAGAGCCGCCCGCGGATGCGCCTCGCCGTCCTCACCGCGGCAGGCGAGCAGAGCGACAGCCTCGGCCCGGCGAAGATAGCCGGCCGCACCGCCGATGACATCGTCATCGAGGTTGATTCCCGCGCCGCGAGCGGGAAGACTGCGCGCGTCGCCTTTCGCCTGGGCAGAGGGCAGGTGTTCCTCGAGGTAAGGCCGCTGGAGAACGCGGGCGCGCTCCGCATCTCCGCCGCTACCCGCTATGCCGTGATCCCGGACTTCTTCGGTGACGACATGGTGTTCGACCCGACGCAGTACCCGCCGGGCAAGCTCTTCATCCCCTCGGAGAACTTCATCGTCTCTCTGCTGGCGGGGGGAGACAGCCTCGTGATGAGCGTGTGGCCCGAGGGCGAGCAGAAGGTGGAGATGGAGATCGGCCAGGCCGAAGAAGGCCCCACGCTCACAGCGACGGAGATCACCTTCGACGGCAAGAGCGTCTATGCTGCGCTCCTGGCGGCGCCCGGCATCTGGCACCGCAGCGACCTGGGGCCCGACCGTGTTGCAGAGGATGTCCCATTGAGATGGGAGAGGCCCTTTGAGGCGAAGTGGCGGGCGGATTTCTGCGTGGGCAGGCGCAGCCACTCGTGGGCTTTCCGTGACCGCAGGACCGAGGTCTATATTTATCGCTACACTCGCCTGCCCTGGCCCTGCTGGTTCGACGGTGAGAAGACCTTCGTTCATCTCAGCAAGCGGCTCTCGGCCTCAAAGGGCGTGGCGGAGTACGTGCTCATCTACCCGCTCGAGCGCACAGGCGACACGCCTCTTGCGCTCTTCACGCCGGTTGACATCGTGCGCGAGACGCTGGGCATGGGGCCGTGCGAGTATGTGCTGGACCGAGAGGGCCTCGCACATCGCGGTAGCCTGGGGGACCGTACCGGCGTCCACGGCAGCGGAGTGTGCAGCACCTCGGGCGCCATCGAGTACTTCTTCATCCGCGGCATCGAGGCCCGCGAGAGCATCATGGTGGCAGACATGATGGACGATCTGCGGGTGGAGAACCGAACCATCAACGCGCGCGTCCAAGAGTTCAGGGAGTTCGCGAAGCAGATGGCGGCGGTGTGCGAGCGGGCGAGGCGGGACGCACCGGAGCTGAAGCCGGTCGCTGACACCATCGAAGAGATCGCGCGAGAGATAGAGGCCGAATACCAGGAGAAGCTGAAGACTATTCATACGCCGGACCACGTCGTCAAGCTGGGAGAGCAGCTCAAGGCCCTGACCGGGGCGAACGAGCCGGAGAACCTGGGCGCGGCAAAGGCCCTGTTGCGCGAGCTGCGCGACATCGGCGGGACCCAACATCGGATGATAGGAGACTACCGGGTCGCGGTGAAGCGCCTGCGGCAGGAGGCGGTGATCGCGGCGGCGACGCAGCCGGCGGCCATCAAGTTCGCGGAGCAGATACGCGACCTCGCGCAGCAAGTCCTCAGGCACCGCTACGGCGTGGAGGGAGAGTGACGGCGCTGGCAAAGGCGGGCAAGGCGGTCTTCCTGGCGATATTCGCGTTAGCGGTGGTCGCCGCCGTGCTGTGCGGGTGGGACGGCGTCAAGGCGCACACCGACCAGGCCCCGGAGTTCCTCTTCTGCCTGGTGCTGCCGTACTTGCAGGCGCAGTACGTCGGCGGAGGGCGGCTGATCTCCCTGGCGGCATCGCTGGCGCTTCCGGCCTTGTCGCTGGCTCTGCCGCTTCTCAGCGTCGTGTGGGGCCTGGTGATACGGAAGCGATCTCGCGCGGAGGCGGGGACGTGGGAGAGAGCAGTCGCCGTGATGACTATCGTGGCCATCGTGTGCCTGTGCGCAAGCGCATACTCATG
>CBFDBV010000307.1:0-5934 GCA_965603135.1 uncultured bacterium | reverse complement strand
CTGGATGCGGGCGAGGCCGCCGGCCTGACCCGTCGAGGGTTGTCGGGCTGGAAGCCCGACCTACGCGTCCATTGAGGACGGTGAGCAATGGCCCGCTTCAGCTTCGCCCTCGCGCTCGTTTTCGCGCTGTCGCGGACGGGCACAGCCTGTGCCCTGGAAATCGGCGGCGAGGGCCAGGCCGTGATCGCCCTGGCCGGCGAGCCCGACGATGAGGAGAGCTTCGCCGCCCAGGAGCTTCAGCGCTACCTGGAGGTCGCGACCGGCCAACACCTGGACATCGTCGCGGAGATGGAGGCCACCTCGCCAACCGTCTTCGTCGGCCTCACGCGTGCGGCGGCGGAGCTCGGCATCCCCGACCCGGAGCTGGGCCGGTCGGGCTTCATCGTGCAGAGCCGCGGTGACGACCTCGTCATCGCCGGCAACAATGGCCTCGCCACCCGCTACGGCGTCTACGAGCTGCTCGACAAGATAGGCGTGCGCTGGTATCTCCCGACCGAGCTGTTTCAGATCGTGCCCACATCCAAGACGGTGACGCTCCAGGGCCTCACCGTGCGCGAGGTCCCGGCCTTCGAGCCGCGCACCTACGGCTACGTCTGGCACGGGCGTCGTTGCAGCTACATGGGGGAGAAAGACCCCATCTACGGGTGCGATCTGTGGGCCGCGCGCAATCTGCTCACCGTGGATGGCCGCGGCCGGCCCCACCAGCACTCGCACAACCTCCTGCGTATCATCGTGCCCGCCGCCTGCCGCGATGAGCACCCGGAGTATTTCCCGCTGCTCAAGGGCCGGCGCTTCCTGCCCGAGGACGGCTGGCACAACTGGCAGCCCTGCCTCACGAATCCGGAGGTTGTGGACCTCGCCGTCCAGCACGCCCTCGACTACTTCGCGGCCAACCCTGACCAGGAGATGTTCTCGCTGGGTATCAACGATGGCTACGGCTGGTGCACCTGCGCCGACTGCCTCGCGGCGGATGGTGGGGAACACGAGTTCCGCGGGCGCCTCGTTCACTCGGGGCGTTACTACGAGTTCGTCAACGAGGTGGCCCGGCGCGTCGCCAAGGTCTATCCTGACAGGCTGCTGGGCTGCATCGCTTACATCAACGTCGAGCTCCCGCCGGACTTCCCCCTGGAGCCCAACGTGTCGGTCTGGAACACCCAGGACACCGCCCAGCATCACGATGCGGCCTACGAGCGCGCCGACCACGAGATGCTGCGGCGCTGGACCGAGGTCTGCCAGCATGTGGGCAAGTACGATTACTACGGCCTGACCTGGGTGATGCCGCGTTACTTCCCCGCCGAGATCGCGCGCGACCTGCGCTTCGCGCGGGAGGTCGGGATGGAGGGCCTCTACGCGGAGGACGTACCGACCTGGGGCACGATGGGGCCGCTGCTCTGGATCGGCTCGCGGCTGCTCTGGGACCCCGACCTCGACCCGCGCAAGCTTCAGGCCGAGTTCTGTCGCGACTGCTTCGGCGCCGCCGCGGAGCCGATGGACCGGTACTTCTCGCTGCTCCAGCGCATCTGGGAGGCCCCGCGCGAGGGCAAGTGGTTCAGCGGCCTCGGCGATGTCGAGCGCCAGCTTGCCATCTACCCGCCGAAGACCGCCGAGCAGCTTGAAGCCTTACTCAGTGAGGCAGCGGAGCTTACCGACAGTCCTGAGGCCGCCGAGCGCGTGGAGTTCTTCCGGCGGGCGTGGGAGTGGTGCGATCACTACGTCAGGGAGGCCGACCTGATCGCGCAGCTATCCTTTGAGCCTGCCGACGCGGACTCACTCCTCGCCGCCACGCGGGCTATGCGCCAGCTTTCGCAGGCCACGCGCCGCCGCCGGCGCGCCACCGAGCAGATCCAGGCCGAAGACCTCCTCGGCGGCACCGTGCAGTGGATGCTGGCCGACCTGCATCGCGGCGCGCGCTGGGACGCCCGGGTCAACGCTGCCCTCACCGAGGCGGCCGGCCGTTGCACGACCGCGCTGGTCGCACTGGCCTCCGAGCGGGGCGACGATCAGATCGCGGCCTTTATGCGCCACCTGCGCGGCACGCCGCTGCACCTCGTCGCCCGCGGCATCCTGTTCCTTCACGAGGCGGGAGACGAGGTGGACAACCTGGTCGCGAACCCGGGCTTCGAGTTGGCTCGCCTCGACGACGAGGCCGCTCCGGCCGCCGAGGACTGGGAGCACAGCGATGCCTGCCCGCCCGGCTGGAGCACGTGGCACGTCTACGGGAAACACGCGGAGTTCTACTGGCAGCGCGGCGACGCGCGTTCGGGGCAGTTCTGCGTGCGCTTGCAGGGATGCGAGGACGATTCGTGCTTCATTCACAAGGTCGCCGTCGAGCCGGGGGCTGAGTGCGTGGCCCGGGTCTATGCGCGCACTGACGCGGGCCCGAACGCGAAGGCCTGGATGCGCGTGCGCTGGCAGAACGCCGACCATCAGTGGGTCGTCCCGGAGCAGGACGTCCTGACCAGCCTGCCGAAGCGGCGCGGCTGGCAGCCGCTGTATGCGGCATTCCAGGTTCCCGCTGAGGCTGCTTACGCCGTGATACTACTGATGGCCGCCGACCAAGACCTCGGCGAGTCCGCCTGGTTCGACGACGTCACCCTCGCCCGCCTCCCCGAGGCCAACTGAGCCCCGGCCCGGGTAACTCACTTCGCCAGCGCAATCAACGCGTGGAGCACTTCCTCCCTCGCCTCATCCGCCCCGCTTCTGTCGCGGTCCGCCGCCCACTTGAACGCCCCGGGGTTCCACTCGCCGGCCACCTCATCGGGAACCCTCTCCAGCAGCTCCCGCGCCTGCTTCACTGCTGCGCTATCCTCGCCCTCGCGCTTCGCCAGCCCATCCTTGAGCATCGCGAGGTAGGTGTAGTCCTGCACTCCCTCCCGCAGCGCTTCCCACTGCTTGCTGTCGGCCAGGTGCGTGTCATCGGCGTAGACCAGCGAGTAGCTCGTCCCCCCGCACTTGAAGTTGTCCCAGCTCGATCCGGTCTTCTGCGCGTCAATGTAGCCCCAGAATCCCACGCCGGTGGCCCTCACCCGCCACGCGTGCCACGGGTGCAGGCGGTGATACGTGTACGGGTCGAGCAGCTTGTGCGGCCCCGAGCACTGGTAGATGAACAGCCGCTTCTCGCGCTCCTGGAGGCTGTGGTAGAACTCGATCGCCTTCTCCCCGCCCAGCATCAGCCGCGGCAGGTTCGGGCACAGGATATCGCAGACCTCGTACATCTCCGCCAAGGCCTGCGTCGGATCAGGCCGCACCGGGTCCTCGAAGATCCGAACCGCCGGCTGGGCGGCCTTCAGGGCTCGCGCGCAGTCAACTATGAGCTGCTCGCTCTTCTCGCTGTGCGGCTCATCCACCAGCAGCAGCGCCAGCCGCTCCGCCTCCACGCCATTCTCCCACACGTGCTCGACGATCGCCGTGATCCACTCGCCCATCGCCGTCCGCCAGCGCTCGGTCCCCAGCTTCAGGCCGCTCCGCAGCCGGTGGCCGCCGGTCATGCTCGTAAACATGCAGTACAGCCGCGCCTGCTGGAAGCGGTCAATCCACCGGTCCAGCGGCCCGAAGTCCAGCGGCGTCGTCAGGTGCCCGGCCTCGTCAATGGCGCCCTCCTCCGGCCAGGGGATGTTCCCCGGATGCGCCCACGGCGCGTCCACATAGTGGCTGCGCAGGTTCTCGGCCACCGCCTCCAGGTCGGTGACGTTCGGCGCGTAGCTGATGGTGTCTCCCACGTAGTCCCAGCAGAACACCGCCAGCGGCGGCCGCGGGAACTGCATCGGCGCGACCTCCACCGTCAGCGACACCTCGAAGCTCCCGGGCCCCATCTCCACCTTGATCGTCCCGCGGTGTTGACCGGGCGCGAGGTCCTCGGGGTGCAGCGTCAGCCAGACCTGGCCGGTCATTCCCGCCGGCACCCGAATCTCCGCCCGGCCCTCCCCATCCTTGTCGGCCACCGGCAGCGCGTTCGCCACCACCTGGCGCTCCTGCGTCTGAACGTACTGCACCTCCTGGACGGTCACGAAGTCGGCCGCGGTGCCATCGGCCATCTCGACCGAGATCCTCGCCAGCGCCGGCCGGTCGGAGTAGTTCGTGACATTGAACGCCGCCGAGCGGTACTCTCCGTTCATCATCGGCACGCTGACACTCGCGCCCTCGCCCTCGGGCGGCTCCATCGGGTCGAGCATATCCCACCGACTCTTCTGCCAGATGGCGGTCTCCGGCATCTCCTGGGCGCGGCGGATCGCGGCGTTGACCGCGTAGATGCGCTCGTGCAGCTCGTTGTAAGGCAGCCCGCGCCAGAACTCCACGCTCTCGAACTTCGCGGCCAGGACCTCCTCGAGCAGCGCGTCAATCCGACCTGACAGCTCCTCGTTCGCTGCCTGATCCAGCGCCGCGCCGGCCAGTATCTCGCGAAGCTGCTGGATGTCGTACATCAGCCGCACGCCCACGATGCCTTGCAGCCTGTGCTGTGCGATCAGCGCCTCGTCATTCTCAACCGGCTGCCCGGGCTCGGCCTCCGCCAGCGAGAACTTCCCTCGGTACACCTCGATCTCATCGCAGAACAGGAACGCCGCCGCCGGGCAGATCACCAGCTTCACGTATCGCCCTGCGGCTTTCAGCCGGTCGGTCACGTAGCGATGGATGACGTATCGCTGGGGATCGGGCAGCCCGTGCTCGCCGCTCAGGGAGATCAGCTCCCCGACGTAATCGAAGCTCTCGCCGTCCGTGCTGGTGAGGATGAAGATCATCGCTGGCCAGCCGACGCCGGCGGTTCCCCCCGCGGTGTTGAAGGACACCCCGCAGATCGGCGCCGCCTGCTCCAGGTCAATCGTTATGCTCAGGGGCCGTCGCAGTTGCCAGCCAACCGTGCTCTTCTGCACCCAGAAGTACCCCACGCTGTGCTCGCCGTCGGTCAACTGCGTGATGTCCCCGTCGTCGGTGGCGTACGAGTACGTGGGCTTGTCCAACCAGGTGTAGCCCTTGCCCAGGGCCAGGTTCTCCCCTGGCGGCGGCCCGACGAAGCCGCCCGGGATGGGGCCCTCCAGCGGCTCCTCCCCGGCCTGCGCGATCCGCACGTCATCTATCCACGCCTGTCCCGCGCGGCTCGTTCGCCCCGGCCCCAGGTCACCGAAGAGCAGGGCCTCGGCCTCCGTCACCGGGCCTGAGTTGAACCGAACGCTGGACTTCTGCCAGGTCGCGCTCCCTTCGCTCGCCACGCGGGCGACGGAGTTGCGTTCGCCCGGCTGTCTGACATCCACCGCCGGCCTGGTCGTGCCATCGGACTTCAGCCACGCCGACAGCACGTACTCTGTCTCCGGCTCCAGCGTCACCGCCTGCGTCAGGAACGCTTGCTCACCATCTTCCTGGGCGTGGTAGCGCAGGCACGACTTGCCGCTGTGCCCGTCGGCGTCGAAGAACGCCAGCACGCCGGCGGCCGCCTCGTCGCCGGTCCACCCTTCGGGCAGTTGTCCGTTGACGCCCGCCGCGAAGTCGGCGTTCTGGATCTCCACCGCCGCCCACCCGCCGGTTGCCGTCAGGCCCAACAGCGCACACAGCATGATGACCTTCCGCACGTCGCATCGCCTCCCGATCGGTCGTGCGCTGGTCGTTCCGCGCCTCGACGCGTCAGATTCTCGCCAGCAATTCCTGCGGCTCGCCGAACTTTGCGACCTCTTCGACCGTCACCTCGCGCACCTCGACCTCGGCCAGCAGCGCCTCGGCATTGCGCTCCCCCGACGCGACCAGGCCCTGCGCGCGTCCGGCGCAGCGTCCGTGGTAGAGGGCGCACAGCGGCTGCGGCAAGCCGTCGCGCCGCACCGGCACCACCGCCTCATGGCCTCCGCGGATGTGCACCAGGTAGCGCACCAGCTCGGCCGAGGGATGCGCCAAGTCCGCCGCCATCACCACCGCGTGGTCGTCGAGCGCCAGGCGCGCCGCCGCCCGGAT
>CBFDBV010000306.1:0-5979 GCA_965603135.1 uncultured bacterium | reverse complement strand
AAGACCTATCGGCTCGCCTTCAGCGCGCGCACCGCCGAGCCCGGGCACGAGTACATGGTCACGATGGACAGCCGTGACGCCGAGGGCAAGTGGATCTCCGGTCACAACCTGGACTTCGTGTTCACCGGCGACGGCACCTGGCAGCGCCAGGAGGTGCAGATTCCCCCGGAGCGACGCGCGGAGCAGTGCCGGTCGCTGGGGCTGACATTGCGGGGGACGCGCTGGAGTGAGGCGGGCGAGCGGGTGGGCACCACCTGGTACGACGACATCTTCTTCGGCCTGGCGGACGAAGGCGCTCCCAACCTGGTGGAGGACCCGAGCTTCGAGGGCGGGTCTCAGGACGTGCGGCTGGTCGTGGACTTCACCGACTTCGACCGGGAGTGCGAGAGCTATTTGGATGGCCTTGGCTTGCAGACCTTCCGGCTGCCCATCCGTCATATGCCGTCGAAGGAAAGCCTCGGGCAGGTCGGCCCGTACAAGGGCGGATCGCCTGAGTACGAGCGCATAATGGGCGAGTACCTGCACACGATCCAGGAGCACCTGCGTGAGAAGGGCTGGCTGGATGAGGCGTTCACCTACTGGATAGATGAGCCGGCGCCGGAGCACTACGAGCCGGTGCGCTACGGCAATGACCTGCTCGACCGCTACGCGCCGGACCTGCGGCGGATGCTCACCGAGCAGCCGGAGGAGGAGTTGTTCGGCTACGTGGACATCTGGTGCCCGGTGCTGCACAACTACGCGCCGGAGATCTGCCAGGCGCGGCAGGCGGCGGGGGACACGATGTGGTGGTATGTGTGCTGTGGGCCGAAGGCGCCGTATGCGGGCCTGTTCATAGACCACAATGCCGTGGACCTGCGCATCTGGCAGTGGATGGCGCAGAAGTGGGGCGTGGAAGGGTGCCTGATCTGGGCGACCAACTACTACACGTCACCGGCCAAGCGCAAGGAGACCGGGCAGTACCAGAACCCCTGGGAGGACCCGATGAGCTACGCCTCGCGCGGCGGCTACTGGGGCAATGGCGACGGCCGGTTCATCTACCCGCCGCCGGTGGACCCGAACGCCGAGCATGAGCCGATCATCAGCGGGCCCATCGCTTCCATCCGCTGGGAGATGTTGCGCGAGGGCCTGGAGGACTTCGAGTACTTCTTCCTGCTGACCCAGGCGCTGAAGGACCAGCCCGACGAGGAGGCAGAGAAGCTGCTCGCAGTCCCCGAGGAGATCGTGGTGGACGCGAGGGACTTCTCGCGCGACCCGCTGCTGATGTACGAGCATCGGCGGAAAGTGGCCGAGGCCATCGAGAGGCTCGGAGGACGCTGAACGGCTGTCTGCCTGCGGTCCGACAGGCAATGCGCCTTAGTTCCGCCTCGCGGCGCGAGGGGCGGTCGTACGACTATGCACCGAAAGGGAGGACCAACGCAATGTCAGTGAAGATCGGTTTCGTGGGCTGTGGCGGGATGGCAAATGCGCATATGAAGAACCTGGCGCAGATGGCGAACGCCGAGATGGTGGCCTTCTGCGACATCGTGGGGGAGAAGGCGAAGGCGGCCGCTGACGAGTACGGTGGCGGGGCCTTCACCGACCATCGCGAGATGTACGAGCAGGCAGAGATGGATGCAGTGTACGTCTGCCTGCCGCCGTTCGCGCACACCGACCAGGAAGTCCTCGCCGCCCAGGCCGGCCTGAACCTGTTCGTCGAGAAGCCCATCGCGCTCACGATGCAAAAGGCGCGAGAGATCGAGGCCGCCATCGCCGAGGCGGACATCATTGACTGCGTCGGCTACCACTTCCGCTACCACGACACCACCGCGTGGGCGAAGGAGGCGCTTGGCGATCAGACCATCGCCATCGTGCTCGGCTACTGGATGGGCGGCTTCCCGCAGGTGGCCTGGTGGCGGGTGATGGACGAGTCCGGCGGGCAGATCCTGGAGCAGACCACGCACATCGTGGACTTGGCGCGCTACTTCGCCGGGGACGTGGAGCGCGTGTCGGCCGAGATGGCCCTGCGCGCTATGCACGATGTCGAGAACATCAGCATCACGGACGTGGGCACCGTCAACCTGCGCTTCGAGAGCGGTGCCATCGGCAACATCACGAACTCCTGCATCCCGCCCGGGATGATGGGCAGCGGCCTGAACGTGGCCGGCGAGGATACGGTCTGTCTCATCACGCAGAACACGCTCAAGATCAAGACCACCGAGGGCGTCGAGGAGAAGAGCTGGGAGTGGATTGCGCCGCACTGGCGCGAGAGCGAGGTCTTCGTGAAGGCCGTCGAGACCGGCGATGCCTCGGAGATTCTGTCGCCGTACTCGGATGCCGTGAAGAGCCTGGCGGTGAGCATTGCGGCCAACAGGTCGGCCGAGACCGGCGAGCCGGTCGCCATCGCGGACGTCTAGCCGAAGGGAACCATATTGTGGCGGGGGGGGTGAGGGCACCCCCCGCCACAAACGACAGCCCGCGCCGTTAGTCGTTCCCCATCGCCCATCGCCTATTGCCCATTGCCTGAGGTGGCTGGGGGGCGTCGATTCGGCTCTATGATCACCTTCAGGCACTCGTCCGCCTCGGCGGCCAGGCGGAAGCCCTCGCCGATCTCATCCAGGCTCAGGCGGTGCGTGATCATGTCATTGACCACCACCCGGCCGCACCTGATAAGCTCCAGCGCCATCGCGCTGTCCTGGGGGGCGGAGCCGTAGCTCGGCACCAGAGAGATATCGTCGCGCCAGAAGGGGTTGAAGTCAACCGCTACCGTCTCGCCGGGCCTGGGCACCGCGAAGAACAGCACCACCCCGCCGCGGTCAACGGAGCTGAAGGCCTGCTCGACCGCCGACAGCGCCCCGGTGCAGATGATGACCTTGTCCGCAAGCTCGCCCTCGTTGACCTCTCGGACGAACGCCGGCACATCCTCCCGCGCGTCAATGACGCCGTCCGCGCCGAACCTCCGGGCCGCCTCCATCCGGTAGTCATTGATGTCGGTGGCGATGATGCGTCCGGCCCCCAACGTCTGCGCCAGCTTGATGTGCAGCAGGCCGGCTATGCCGCAGCCCAGCACCAACACACTGTCGCCCGGCCCGATGCCCGCCTGCCTCTGGCCGCGTGCCACGCTCCCCAGCGGCTCGATGAATGAGCCGTCCTCGTAGGAGACCTCGTCGGGCAGGCGCATCATCCCGCGGTCCACATTCAGCTCCGGCACGAGCACGTACTGCGAGAAGCCCCCGGGGTAGAAGTTGGTCGTGTGCAAGGTCTCGCAGGCGGTATGATGCCCGCTCAGACAGTACTTGCACGTATTGCAGGGCACGTGGTGGGTGGCGAATACCCGCTCCCCGACTGCATACGTGTCAACGGCTTCACCGACCTCCGCGACGTCACCTGTTACCTCGTGGCCCAGCACCAGGGGCGCTCGCTTGATGCGGTACCACTCCATGATATCGCTGCCGCAGATGCCGCTGGCCTTGATCTCGACCAGCAGTTCCCGCGGGCCGACCTCGGGGACGGGCATCTCCTCGACCCGCACATCGCGGTTGTTGTAGTACATCCCGACCTTCATGGGTCTGCCCTCTGCGCGCCCCAATAGTAGGACAGACGCCCTCGTCTGTCCGAAGCCTCGGCAAACGCACAACGGGGACAGGTGAGGGCACCTGTCCTACTAACACCACCGATTACCCGCCAAGCTCCTCGTAGAGTGCACAGGCCTCATCGAGCGTCTTGCCCTCGTGGACGATGGACCGCACCGCCTGGATCATCGCCGCCGGGGCCTCCGACTGAAAGATGTTCCTGCCCATGTCCACGCCCGAGGCCCCGTCCCGGATGGCATTGGAGGTGAACTCCAGGGCCTCGCGCTCGGGCACCTTCTTGCCGCCGGCGAGCACGATGGGGACGGGGCAGCCGCCGACGACCTTGTCGAAGTGCCCGGGCACGTAGTAGGTCTTGGAGATGTCCGCGCCATGTTCGGCGGCGATGCGGCTCGCCAGGGCGAGATACCGGGCGAACTCCTCCTCCTTGCCCGGCTGGCGCAGCTCGTCGAGGCTGGTGCCGACCGCGCTTATGCCCAGCACCACCAGGCCGTACTTGTGCGCCTCATCGGCCATGCGGGCGAGATTCTGAATCGTCTGCCGCTGGTGCTCGGTGCCGACGTATATTGACACGGAGACGCCAACCGCGTTCAGCCGCACGGCCTCTTCGGCGGTGCAGGTGAGGATCTCGTCATCCAGCTCCTCGCGCCGCGCCATGCTGTTGCCGCCGGACACTCTCAGGATGATCGGCGGCGCGGTCTTCGGGTCAATGCAGTACTGAAGGACCCCCTTGGTCGGGCTGAGCGCGTCGCAGTAGGGCAGCAGCGCCTCGACGGTCTTCCCCGGCTCCTCCAGGCCCGTCGTCGGCCCCTGGAAGTACCCGTGGTCAATGGCGAGCATCACGGTTCGGTTCGTCTCCGGCTTGATGATCTGAGCCAGTCGGCTCTCCAGTCCCCATTGCATATTGGGCTCCCTCGCTTTGATCCTCAGTCTTCACTCCTGCGGACAGCCGATCCCACTTCGCCCCTTTCGTGCTTCGCGGGACACAGTGGGCCCGCTTTGTCGGGCGAAGGGCTGTCCTGCCATGCCAGTCCGGTGACTATTCGCCGCGTCAGTGGCAGGGACCTCCAACGCCCGGCTTTGGCACGTGTCTTGCCGCATGGCAGTGCGGACCAGGGCTGCTCGCACCTAACGCCGGCGTTGAGTGGGCCAGACGACACAATGGCGGCAAACTGAGTTTACTTCACGGGCATATGTGGTATACTCTTCTTGAGCTAAAACAGAGCTTCTGCGGGTCCGGGCAGGGAGTTGAGGGGGCACTGCATGACGATCCGTGGGGTCTCGTATTGGTCACCTTGCCATGAGCCGGGGTGCTTTGCTGAGAAGCGTCAAGCCGGACGAGAATAGGGATGGTAGCGGGAGTATGGCAGCTTTACCAGCCGTAGGAGAAACGGAGCAAAACCGAGGTCAGCAATGAACTTCGCGGGCGGGCTCGGCGAGCATGACTGTGCGGTGTGCCGTGCTTATCCGGGCCACACCGGAAAGCACTACACCATCCGCGCCATTAGTGTGCGGTGTCGTGGTGCGCGCCTGAAGTCTCTTGGCAGGACAAAGTGGGTGGAACTGGCTGGTTGCAAGAGCGCCGATGGTCACCCGATCCTGGCGACCGTCCACATGACGAGGCACCCCAAGGCCCGCAACGTGGCTCCCGGCCGCTGGCTGTGCGAAAAGACCCCCGACTTTGATCCAGAGGAGAAGATGCCCTCACCGTGGTCCGACGAAGATGTACTGGCTCTGGAACAGGCAGAAGGTGAAGATGAGCAGCAGGCGATTCTGGAGGTAGCAGAGCAGGGTGACACCGCCCCGGACGAGACCGGGGGTTCAAGCCGGGAGGAGAGGCTCATGGCAGATGCGGACAAGGTAGGGTACCTAGCCTGGTCGAATGGCGACCTCGCGGTCGAGATCCAGCCAGTGCCCAACTCCAAGCAAAAGCCGGATGTGGCAGTGCTGAAGAATGCCCTCAATGGCCTCCAGCCGCCTGACGGCGTGCTGGTAACGCTCACCGAAACTCTGGGCGGCCAGGGCGGGTGGGTGGCCCTGGCAGTCCCCGCTGGCTCCCAGGGGCAGCTGCTCATCTCTGCCGGCACGGTAATACAGCGCCTGGTCGAGGCCGGTGTGTACGACGAAGTCCTGCTGTCAACCGACCGATAACCGCGAAGTGCCGCCTCGTGCCAAGGCCGCCCGCCTTCGCTGAGGACGCTTGCATACGCCAGTGCCTCGGCGCAATGGTGCGGCATGAGATGGCGTGCCCCAGTGCCGCGCTCGCCGACACCACTACTGAGTCGGCCTTTGCGGCAGCCCTCAAGCTCCTCGACCGAGCCCAGGGCCGGGCGTACGCTGGTATGACTTGCCCCTCAGTGGCCGGGGTCGGTTGCACGGCGGCGAAGAATACCCCTCTGACGGCGGCTTCTTC
>CBFDBV010000305.1:0-5986 GCA_965603135.1 uncultured bacterium | reverse complement strand
ATTCGAGCAGATGGTCGCGGTGCGCCTGGGGGGCCCGCCCGTCGGGCAGTAGAGCGTGACGCCCGCGGCACCCTGGGGGGGGCCGCAGGTGCGCTGACCTTGGGCCGTTGCGGTCGTTGGCTGTCCTTCGCTGTAGTGTGCTGTCGTTCGCTGCCGTGTTGGAGGGAAGCGTATGCGATACAAGCAATTCTGCCTGCTCGTGACTGTGGCGCTTATGTCGCTCTCGGCCGCCGCTCAGGAGGGCGTCTGGTTGCCGCGCTACGACACCGACAATAGCGGCGTGAGTCCGGCGACCGTGGACCTGCCGGCTATCCTGCGCTGGAAGCACACGATTGCTGATGCGGAGGAGGCAACTGCGGTGGCCACGCTGGCAGTGGGGCCTGAGATGGTGTACGTTCCGCTGGCTTCGACCATCTACGGTCTCGACCGCAGGACCGGGGAGTGCCTCTGGCAGCGGGAGGTCGGGGCGGAGGTCTACTCGAGCCCCGCCCTGTTTGACGGCACGCTGTATTTCGGCTCGCGCGACAACAACTTGTGGGCCTTGAGTGCTGAGTCCGGCGAGGTAGAATGGCGCTATCCGATGGATGCCCCGGTGGACTGCGCGCCTGTCATCGTTGATGGCGTCGCCTACTTCGGGTCGGACGACAATCGGCTCATGGCTTTGGACCTGGCGACGCGCAAGCCGCTCTGGCAGTTTCAAACGCGCGGAGACATCAAGAGCACCCCGCTGGTCTACCGGGATGTCGTGGTGGTCGGCTCCCAGGACCGGCACATCTACTGCCTCAATAAGCAGGGCCGCATTATGTGGTCCAAGAGCGTCTCCGAGCGGGCCTTCTTTGCTGCTCCCACCGCCGAGCGTGGCAAGGTCATCTACGGCTGCGGCAAGGAGGTCATAGCGCGAGATCTGAACACCGGCCGGCGCATCTGGCGCTTCAAGGCCGCTGATCTGGTGACGGGTGCTCCCTGCGTTCTGGGGGCGACGGTCTACGTGGGCACCCGAGGCGGCGCGCTCTACGGCATTGACGCCGGCAGCGGCCGGGCCATCTGGAAGTATCCCGCCGAGGGTGTTACCGATCCGATCATCTCCTCCCCCGTGGTGGTGGGCGACCTGATAGTCTTCAGGGCCGGCCCCAGGCAGGTGCTCGCCGTGACCCTCCAGGGCGAGCACCATTGGAGCTATACCTTGCCCAAGCCGCCGGAGAAGGAGACGCAGATCGCGCCGACGCCGGGCGGCCTCGACATCATCCCCGGCATGGAAGAGGCGGAAGCGATGGGCGAGGCCGCCGAGCCGTACGCCGAAGCGCCCCCCGAGGCTGGGCCCGAGGAAGCGGTGGGGGCGGAGGAGCCAGGGGAACGCCGTGAGAGGAGGACCACCGAACGGGAGATCATCTTCGAGAACGATGTGGACCCGGCCGTCGCCGTCTCCGACAACACCCTGTATGTGATCGGCGATGATGGCATCGTCTACGCCTTCGACTCCCTGGCCCCCGACAATGTCCCGCCCGATATTGCCGAGCCTCTGCTCGAAGTCCCCGGCAAGGGGCGCACGCGGATGAACTTCACTCCCGCACTTGCCGACGAAGACGATTTTGAGGGACGCTACGCCGATGAGATCGCTGTGCCAGGCACGCCGCCCATCTTCCTCTCCCTGCTGGTCGGTGACGAGGGCTGCGGGGTGGACCCCGATCAGGTGAAGACCACTTTGAACGGTGAGGAAGTGGAGTGCACCTACGACGCCACCGAGGGGATCGTGTGGTGGATCTACGACCCGCGCGGCGCGGCAGCCAACCTCAGCAACGGGGTGAAGACCCTGGTCTTTGAGGCGAGCGACTGGCGGGGCAACCGAGCCGCAAAGGTGGTCACACTCACCGTTGACAACAAGCTGCCGCCGCCTGCTCCGCCCAAGCCCAAGCGCCCTGAGCGGCCGGAAGGCGCGGAGGGGATGGAGGGCTGGGAGGAAGCGCCACCCGAGGAGCCGCCCGGGTAGACGGTCAACGAGCAAGACGCCCTCGAAGGGGGTCATCGTATGGGCCAGGCTATCGTGACGGTGCTGGTGCTGATCGCCGTCGTGGTGTACGCCGTTTTCTTCGCCTTCTGGAACCAGGACTTTGTGCATGTGATCGGCTTCCAGTGGGGCGGGCAGGACACCGGACAGGACATGCAGGTGGCGGTCCTGCCGCTGCTGGGGCTTGCGGTCGGTGCGGTGGTGATGGCCCTCAGTCTCTGGGCGCCGTGGGCGGCGATCAAACGCGCCGCGGTGACGGCCCAGGGCCAGCTTGCCCTGGAGAAGAAGAGGTCGAATGACCGCGCCAAGAAAGCTGACGCGCTCAGTAAGCAACTCAAGCAGCTCAAGGCTGAACTCGCCGAGGGAAAAGGAACGCAGGAGAGCACCTCAACAGACAGCGCGTCGGAGCAGAGCTAGAGACCTGCGCAAACGGCAGTGGCCAGTAGCGAGTGGCGAGTAACGGCCTGCGACCCGGCGTGCCGACCGCCTTGTCTTTGCTGTTACTCGCTACTCGCTACTGACGTTTTCTTTTCTCGCCACTCGCTATTCGGCACTCGCTACTGTCCTTCCGAATCCACAGATGCCACCCGAGCGTAGCAGAGGAGCTGAGGCCTGGCTGCTCCTGAACGCCAGCGGGCTCACCCCCCGGCGGCAGATGTTGCTGCTTGAGGCCTTTGAGAGCCCGGAGGCGGTCTTCGGGGCCAGTAACGAGCAGCTCCACAGCGTCGAGGGCATAAGGGGCCTCCACGTGAGCAAGCTGCGTGAGGCGGAGGCCGCGGTGGACGTAGGCGCCATCGTTGACCGGCTCGCCGAACTCCAGGCCCAGATAGTGACCATCCGCGACGAGGCCTACCCGAAGCTGCTCAAGGAGATCTACGACCCGCCGCCGGTGTTGTTCGTGCATGGCACGCTGGAGCGGCGCGATGACTTGGCGGTTGGCATCGTCGGGACGCGCAAGCGCACTCCCTACGGCGAGATGGTCGCCGAGAAGCTGGCGGGCGAGCTGGTGCGGCGAGGCTTCACCATCGTGAGCGGCCTGGCCATGGGGATAGATGCCGACGCCCATCGCGGCGCGCTCGAGGCCGGCGGCCGCACCATCGGTGTGCTGGCCTGCGGCATAGATGTCAACTACCCGAGCGTACACGCCGGGCTCAAGGATGAGATAGCAGCCTCCGGCGCCGTCGTCACGGAGCTTGCGCTCGGCACGAGGCCCGCGCGCGAGCGCTTCCCCGCGCGCAATCGCATCATCAGCGGCATCGCGCTCGGTGTGGTCGTTGTCGAGGCGCCCACCAAGAGCGGCGCGCTGATAACCGCGCGCCTCGCCGCCGAGCAGGGCCGCGAGGCCTTCGCGATCCCCGGCAACGTCACCAGCCCTGAGAGCCGAGGCTGCCACGCTCTCATTCGCGACGGCGCGACGCTGGTGGAGGTCGCCGAGGACGTAGTCGAGGGCCTGGGCATAATGCTCAAGGCCGTTCCCGAGCGCGAGCCGCAGCAGGAGCGTCAGCGCAAGCTGGACGAGCTCCCCGCCGACCAACTGCGCGTCCTGGAGCGCCTCACGCACCAGCCGCGCAACGTGGACGATGTGATCGCGGAGCTTGAGGTACCGCCGGCTCAGGTGACCTCGGCGCTGATGCTGCTGGAGGTCAAGGGCCTGGTGCGCCGCTTCCCGGGCAATCAGTTCGTGCGCATCTAGCGCTTCGCGTACCTGCGCCCGAAGGGCGCTGCTGGCGAAGCCTGCTGCTCGCATCGAGGCTAACATCGTGTCTGCCAAGAAAGCGATAATCGTCGAGTCGCCCACCAAGACCCGCACCCTTGAGCGATTCCTGGGTAAGGAATACGAGCTGCTCGCCTCTATGGGCCACGTGAGAGACCTGCCCGAGGACGAGATGGGCGTGGACATGGAGGGCGACTTCGAGCCCAAGTACACCGTCCTCCCCAGGCAACGCAAGACCCTCAGCAAGCTGAAGAAGGCGCTCGCCAAGGTGGATGAGGTCTACCTGGCGATGGACCCCGACCGCGAGGGCGAGGCCATCGCCTGGCACCTGGTCGAGGCGCTGGGGCTGGACGGCGCCCGCCGCATTCAGTTCAACGAGATCACCGAGCAGGCGGTGCTGGAGGCGCTGGAGCATCCCGGCGAGATTGATGTGGACCGCGTCGAGGCCCAGCAGGCTCGCCGCTTGCTCGACCGCCTCGTCGGTTACATGCTCAGCCCGATTCTGTGGCGCAAGATCGGCAGCGGCCGAGGCCGCGGGAAATCGGCGCTCAGCGCCGGGCGCGTGCAGTCGGTCGCCTTGCTGCTCATCTGCGACCGCGAGAAGGAGCGCGCGGCCTTTGAGCCCGAGGAGTACTGGTCAATCACTGCCCTGCTCACCCCCGGCGGCGAGGAGAATCAGTTCGAGGCCGAGCTCAAGACCCGCGACGGCGAAGACCTGGCCCTCCCCGACGAGGAGACGGTCAAACCCATCGTTGAGGACCTCCAGGACGCTCAGTACCGCGTCGCCAAGATAGAGCGCAAGAAAGCGCGGCGTAACCCGCACCCTCCGTTCATCACCAGCACGCTCCAGCGGCGGGCCGCCAACGCCCTCAGGTTCCGGGCCCGCAAGACTATGATGATCGCCCAGCAGCTTTACGAGGGCATCGAGACCGTCGAGGGCACCGTCGGGCTGATAACGTATATGCGCACCGACTCCACGCGCATCTCTGCCGAGGCGCGCAAGCAGGCCGTTGACCTCGTCAAGGAGCGCTGGGGCGAGAAGTACGTGGGCCCCGGCGCGCGCGGCAAGAAGGCCAAGGGCGCCCAGGAGGCACACGAGGCCATCCGGCCCACCTCCGTGCTGCGCACTCCCGAGAGCCTCGAGAAGTTCCTCGACAAGGATCAGCTTGCGCTGTACAGGCTCATCTGGCAGCAGTTCGTCGCCTCGCAGATGGCCCCGGCCGTGCTGGATCAGACGGGCGTGGACATTGAGGCCGGGCACTACGGCCTGCGCGCTACCGGCTCGATCGTGATATTCCTCGGCTTCCTGGCGGTGATGGGCCGCACCGACGAGGACGACAAGCGCCTGCCCGAGCTGGAAGAGGGCCAGGAGCTGGAGCTGCTCGAACTCACCCCCGAGCAGCACTTCACCCAGCCGCCGCCGCGTTACACCGAGGCCACGCTGGTCCGGGAGCTGGAGGCCAACGGCATCGGCCGGCCCAGCACCTACGCCGAGATCATCGAGACCCTGCGCCGGCGCCGCTACGTGCACATGGAGAAGCGCGCATTCGTCCCCACGCCACTGGGACTGACTGTCGCCGACTACCTGGTCGAGAACTTCCCGGAGGTAATGGACATCGAGTTCACCGCCCACGTGGAGGCGGACCTGGATACCGTTGAGCGCGGCGAGCGCGACTGGGTCAGCATGCTGCGCGAGTTCTACGACCCCTTCGACAAGCTGGTCAGAGAGGTCGCGAGCGCCCCGCCCAAGGTGCTGGAGGGCGAGACCTGCCCCAAGTGCGGCGGCAAGCTCCTCATCCGTTACTCGGCGCGCGGGAAGTTCGCCGGCTGTGAGAGCTACCCGGATTGCGATTACACCCATGACCTCGGGGAGGGCATCTTGGAGCATCCACCCGTCGAGGAAACCGAGTTCAAGTGCCCCGAGTGCGGCGAGCCGCTCGTCATCCGCACCGGCCGCCGAGGCAGGTTCTTCGCCTGCACCGGCTATCCCAAGTGCGAGTACACCGCCGACGTCGGCGAAGATGGCAAGCCCCAGCAGCGGGCGCAGCCGCAACTCACCGAGGAGGAATGTCCCGAGTGCGGCGGCGCTCTCATTTTGCGCGAGGGTCGCCGGGGCAAGTTCCTGGGCTGCTCGAGCTACCCCAAGTGCCGGTACACGCGCGACTACGAGGGCGAGAAGATCGTCGGTGAGACCCCTGCGCCTGCCGGGGCGGAGCACGCCGCCGACAAGCCGGCCCGCAAGGCGGCGGACGGGGCTGTGGCCGCGG
>CBFDBV010000304.1:0-6045 GCA_965603135.1 uncultured bacterium | reverse complement strand
GTCGCCACCGTCCGCCAGCCCTCGCCCTCCGGCACCTGCACCTGCACCTCGGCCGAGGTCCGCGCGATGCCTGCGTCCAGGCTCCAGTAGATGGCTACCTTCCCCACCTCCCGCGCCTCAGCGAACCGCAGCTCGATGAAGTGATCCTTGCCCTCGTCCGCTGAGGCCCAGGCCTCGTCGGTCCAGTGCGCGTCCTCGGCGGGGTAGACAACCCCGTCGTTTATCGGCTCGGCGTCATAGCCACCATAGGCGCTGTCCACGATCACCTCCGCCTCGCGGGCCAGGTTGCCCTTCCGCCGCGGGTCCTCCATCACCGCCACGGTGTCGAACCAGGCGGTCCCCGAGTTCGCGCGCAGCAGGAGGTAGACGTTGACGTTGCGGATCGGCTTGTCCGGCTCGATGCAAAGCTCGCCGACCTCCCAGTCGGTGGTCCCGGTCTCGAAGTCGTAGGTCTGCCCGTACAGCGGCGTACCGTCCGTGTAGTAGATGTCCACGTACAGCGCGTAGCCCCGGCCCCTGGCGCCGCTCACGTTCTCGCCTCGGCTGGCCGCTCGCACCAGGATGGCGCACGGCCGCTCCTGGTTGAGCGTCACCGACTGGCTTATCTGACTGCGGTTAGCCGCGCTCGCATTGTGCATTCGAGCCGAGGCGCCGCCGCTGTGAGAGACCTCATCGTCAATGGCGATGGTCTCGCTGAAGTCGCCCCACGACACCTCGCCCTCCTCAAAGCCCGAGTTGCGCAGCAGGTTGGCATCGGCGGGAATGTACAGCAGAAGCTTCGACGCTTGCACGCGGTCATCGCCGGCGGTGGCGGTCGCTGTCAGCTCGACCGAGCCGGCGGCCGCCTCGCCGGTTGGGGAGACGGTGAAGGCTGCACGCTCCTCGCCGCCGGCGGCGATATTGAGCTGCTCTGGAGCCGGCGTCTCCCAGCCCTCGGGCGCGGAGAGCTGGAGCTGAGCCACGAGCGGGCGCACGCGGTTGTTGCGCACCCGCGCCGCCACCTGGAAGGCCTCGGTATCCGGGTCGGAGCCCTCGCTGCTCAGCGTCACCTCCAGCGCCGCCACGACCTCGATGACGTGCAACGACCGGATGGTCACGGCTTTCCCGGCGGGGCCTATGAAGGCTGTCATAAGCACCGGCAGCTTCATCCCAGGCTCGGCAGTGGGGGCGATCCTGAGCAGGGCGCCCTCCCGCGTTCGCCCCTGGCGCTCGACCCCCGTCGCGAGAAGCTCCCCGCTCACTGGCAGGCCGGCATCTTTGGGCACCGCGAACTTCAGGAAGACCTCGTCCCCCGGCGCGGCCCGTCCCGGCCCGAGCAACTTCGGCGCAGGTACGCCCAGCGAGGCCAGCAGCGCCAGCCCCAGGTGCTGCTCGGCGGTCTCGAGGTCGCGCAGCACCCGGCGGCAGCCATTCTCAGCGTGCTCGGCCGCGATCCACTCGCGCAGCTTCGTGCACCGACCGCCCACCTCCAGCAGCGCATCGCGCGTCGCAGCGCCGGTCAGGTCTCCGCCCACCGCCTCGCGCGCCCGCCCGAGGGCATCGCGCATTTCTCCCGACTCCGCCGCGAGCCGCTCGCGCATCCCCTCCGCCACCGGGTCGTACCACTCCTCAAAGTCAGGGTCAACGACATAGTCGTCCGCGAACTCATCCGAAAGGCCGATGGACGCGATCTTCAGCTTCCCGCTGATGTCCGCGCCCATCTCCGGCAACACGTAGATGGCCCGCAGCGGCTGCTCGGAGTTGATGTCGAACTCGAGCTGCTGGTAGTCGTAGCTGCCCTTGGGCAGGTCGAAGGACAGCCATTCGTAATGGCTGTAGCTCCTGGTCACCCAGGCGATGCGACAGCGGATGCGCAGCGCGCCCTCGCCCTCGAGGCCCTCCCCGGCCGCGCGCACGCGCAGCTTCACCGGCGCCGGCTCAGGCTGAAACAGCATCGCCCACTGCCACGCGCTCTGCGCTCCCCGGTCTGTGCCATCGAAGACCAGCGATGGGCCGTTGCGGAGTTGCTCGCGCAGGTAGCCATCGCCACCCGGGTGCCAGTGCACGGCCACCGGCGGCTTCTCGGCGTCCACCTCGCGCATGGTGATGCCGCGCTCCACCGTGTCCAGCGCCAGCGCCAACCGCCAGGCCGCCGCTTGCTGCGGCGTGCAGAGCTGGAGCATCGCCACGCCGTCTGCGCCTACCTCCACCTCCGCCGAGAGCTGCTCGCCCTCGGCCTCGAAGCTCACCGCCTTCGTGGTGAGCACGTCAACGCACTTGACCGCCCCCGCGTCGAGCCCAAGCCCCTTCGCATCCACCGTGATCGTCGTCGTGTGCGGTTGCGCGTCCTCATTGAGCAGCGTCAGCCACGCGATCCCATCCTCGGCCGGCCCGAAGCGCTCGACGAACACCTCCTCGTTGGACGAGCGCGCGTATGTGACCGGCTCCCAGCCCGCCGTCGCCAGCGTCTTGCACAGCGGCTGGTACTTGCGGAACAGGTCGCGGTCCCGCTCGTAGTACTCGGGGTGGGCCCAGTACCTCCCGCCGGGGCCGAGGCCGCTGGGCGGCCAGTCGAAGAACCCCGGGAAGATGCCGTAGGCCAGCGCGCGCTTCATGAACAGCTCCATCTGCTCGTGGCCGACCTTCTGCTCGTAGTTGCCCTTGAGCAGCGTCAGGAACGGCTTGTGATGGGTGATGGAGCGGATGTAGTTGAGGCCCTCGCGGTTGATGCGCAGGCCCGTCTCAGAGCCGAGCACGTCCAGCCAGGGCGCGACGTAGAAGCTGGCGCCGAGCGCCCCGTTCATCATCGTTATCTGACCCCGGGGCCGGAACAGCTCGGCGGCAGCGTGGGCGAACTCACACGACGAGAAGAAGTTATTCAGCAGCGGCTTCTTCGCGATCGGGTCCCACAACGGCGGCGCGATGGAGTGCTTGAAGTGCTCCGCCTGGTAGTTGATCCCGCTGCTCAGGCCGTCGTAGTAGAACCCGTCCAGCTCGCCGCCCGTCTTCTCGCGGGTGCTCTCCGTTCGCTGGATGGCGCGGTCGAGCTGCCATTTCCCGTACGGCAGGTCCGGGTCCACGTCGAACTGTGCGATGATGTGACCGTACACCCGCGCCTGCCGCACGTCGAGCTTGCCCTCGGCGTTGTGCAGCCCGACCTGATGGTAGACGTTCTCCATCTTGGTGGTCCTCTTGAACTGTGCCTCCATCGCCTCGACCAGCACCTCATACGGCGGCAGCGGGTCCTTCTCCGGGTCGTGATCGGGGATGTTGGCGAACATCCCCGCGTGCGTCAGATACGGGCAACTGAGCACGTTGATCTTGTCGTCGTATTGCGGCTCCGGCGCACCCTCCTGGAGGCCGAAGTCGAACTCGTTGGCATTGTCAATCTGCGACAGCCGGCTGAACGCCATCCACTGCCCGAACTCCTTCACGTAGACCTCGAACATCTCCGGGTGGAGGTCGTAGTAGCGTTGCAGCGCGCTGCGGAAGCCCCAGCTCGGATCGCACGCGTAGAGGACGAACGAGAAGCCGACGGCGTTAGGGGTGGCCGTGTCGGGCGAGAGCGCGAAGTCGTAGACCGTCTGAAGCTGCTTCGCGGGCGCATCGTAGGCGGTACGGAAGATGCACGGCCGATCCAGCGGCACCGCCAGGCACAGGCCGACCGGCCCGGTCAGCACCGTGCAGAAGTTCCGGTTCGAGTATCCCATCCGCAGGTCCGGCTGGTCCTCCCACTCGGGCAGGTCAGCCCACGCCCGCAGGGCGCGCACGTTCTCGAAGACCTGGCCGCCGCCGATCTCGCGGCTGGTTTGCATGTCGTCGTGCCACCGCCAGCCCTCACAGGCCATCGGGAAGGCGAAGCGCAGCAGCATCCCACGCGCGGGCAGCCCTTCGGCGCCTTTGAGGTCGCACGTGAACCTCAGCGCCTCTCCCGCCTGCGCAGCATCGCCGAACGCTTCGGCCTTGATCGTGGCTGTCGCCTGTGCACCCTCGAAGTTCAGCTCCAGGCCCGCCGCCAGGTCGCCGGCCGTGGGCACACCCGGCACGAACTCGTTGCCCACGGTCACATCACACAGCCTCACCAGTGGCGCCGCCTCAGCGCCAGCGAAGACATCGGTGCCGCCGACCTTCACGCCGGTCACCGCCACCCGATCATCAACGGTGAGGGCAAGATCACCCGCGCTCACCGCGGCCGCGCTGCCTCGCCCCGCCGACAGACTGACGATCACTGCACAGCAAAATGCAAGCTCAAGACCACCGATACGCATATCTGTCTCCTCCTCAACTGTCGCGCAGATGCCCGTCGCACGCACCGCACATATTCGACGCGCAGTCGTTTCCACCTTGTCGCCCTGTCCCCGTAGTCCCGCTCTGCGGGACGAAGGAGGAAGGTGCATTGCGCCCCGCCCACGAAATACGCTGCCGTTCGTGGCACAGGCGCCCTCGCCTGTGCGCCGTGGCCGTTATCATAGCGGGGGGTGAGGGCGGCCCCCGCCACGGGAACCCGACTATCCCCTTGCCGACCCAGATGGGAGCGAACACCATGATCGAGAACGTAGCTCTTGAGAAGATACGTCGCGGCGAGCCCACCTTCGGGCTGTCGCTGGCCGCGGGCTCGCACATCATCGCCGAGATGTTCGCCCACGCGGGCGTTGACTGGATCTGGCTCGACACCCAGCACGGCTACTGGAGCTACGACGATGCCCTGCGCGCGCTCCAGGTCATCGGCCCGACCGGCACCACGCCCATCGTGCGGCCGGGCTCCAACGATTTCTTCCGCATCGGGCGTTTGCTCGACGCCGGCGCGCTGGGCCTGATCGTGCCCATGGTCAACTCCCCGGAGGAGGCGCAGGCCGCCATCTACGCCGCCAACTACTCGCCGGCTGGCGGGCGCTCCATCGGCGGTGGCCGCACCTCGTACTATGGCGAGGACTACACCGAGGCAGCCAACGAGAACATCCTGGTCGCGGTGATGATAGAGACGAGGCAGGCTCTCGACCGCGCCGAGGAGATAGCCTCGGTCGAGGGCCTCGACTGCCTGTTTATGGGCCCGTCGGACCTGGGCCTATCGCTGGGCGTCGAGCACGGCTCACCCGAGCATGAGGCGGCCATCCAGCGCGTGCTGGAGGCGGCGGTTTCGGCGGGGGTGCCGGCGGGGATCCCCTGCGGCAGCGTGGCTGAAGCCCTCCGGCGCGCCGAGCAGGGCTTCAAGCTCATTCACTGCGGTTCGGAGATGGGCATGGTCCGCGCCGGCATCAACACCGTCCTGGAGGCCCTGAGCCGCGGCAGCTAGGTCCTCAGCCAACGCGCCGCGCGCTGCTCCAACTCTGGTATCTGCCAGGAATGGCCGAGGGGACGTCTGTGCGCGGGCCTTCTCTGCGTCACAGGACCCATTGCTCGCGCGCTGCCAACCCCGGGAGTGATGACCTTGGAGGGCATCGTCGAGACGGTCGCCGGCGATCTGTATGTGCGCGCGCTGAAGCTGCTGCCGCCCGACGTCAAGGACGCCCTGGTGCGCGCGCAGGCCGCCGAGAACGGCGAACTCGCCCGGCAGACACTGGGCACCATCCTGCGCAACCTCGAGGTCGCCGAGCAGACCGACAACATCATCTGCCAGGACACCGGGACGCCCTGTTACTTCCTGGAGGTCGGCGGCGACTTCCCGCTGGATGGCGCCGCGCTCGTTGCCGCCATCCGCGCCGGCTGTGAGCGCGCGACGCTCGAGCACGACCTGCGCCCCAACATCGTGGACCCCATCCGCCGCGTCAACACCGGCACCAACGTCGGCTGGCGCGTGCCGGTCATTCACTTCGAGTTCATCCCCGACGACGACTCCCTGCGCATCTTGATCGTCCCCAAGGGCTCGGGGTCGGAGAATCAGAGCTTTCTGAGGATGCTGGTGCCGGCCGAGGGGCTGGCCGGCGTCAGGGGCTTCGTCCTGGAGAGCGTCGTGGCGGCGGGTGCGAACCCTTGCCCGCCCACGGTGGTGGGCGTCGGCCTGGGCGGGACCTTCGACCTGTGCGCGCGCCTGGCCAAAGAGGCCATCACCAGGCCCCTGGGCTCGCG
>CBFDBV010000303.1:0-6049 GCA_965603135.1 uncultured bacterium | reverse complement strand
TCCGTTCGCCAGAGCGCCAGCAAGACCTGCGCCTCTCGGGCGGCGCAGTTCTCCAGAGCACAACGACAGTTATGACCCACGTGACCGGGCGAGCTGGGGAGCTCAACTAGCCGGCAGTGGACTTGGCTCTTGAGTGCTGGGCTGCGCTGGGGCGATGGTGGCGAAACAGGTCCGCCCCCGGGGCAAGAGAACGCCTGCGCGAACGACTCACCCTCCGGGCTCCTTCGCCCTGCCAGGGGTTGCGCGGATCGAGCGCTGAGCGTTCGCCATGCTGGCGTTCGGCAGTTGCAGCCGATCAGACGCGAGAGACCCCAGGAGGTCGAGCCCGTCAGCTTTCTCGAGGATGCCCGGATCACTTCCGGGTGAGCCTGCCTCAGTCATCAGTCGTCTGGCTCTCTCGCCTGTCCTTCCCTAGAACCCATGTCGAGGCGGAGCTGCGTACCTCAAGCGTTTCCGCCGCGGAACACATCCCTCGGCTGACCGCAAGGCTGGCCAATGCGGCCCACACGGGTTCTCAGGAGGGACACAGCCACGGCAACAGCCTTACCAGCCACCACCTGTAACCCATGCACGATACTAGCTCAACCGCTTCGCTGCTCCCTATTGCGTCCGGGCGCTCTTGCGTGTAGAATGGCGCCCGGCGCTGCCTGTCCTGAGGCGATGGAGAACACTCGCCCGTTGGGACCTGAACACAACGCCGGCGCAAGTCGTCGAAGGGCTTAGTGGCGCGCGCACGGTGCGTCTCTCGTGAGGACACCGGATACTCGGTCACTCCCGAATCCAATGAGACTGCAACTGAGTGTGCTCACCCTTCTCCTGGCGAGTCTCAGCGCGCTGCACGCTGAGGCGCAGACGGTGCTCCCGTACGAGCGCGAAGACTGGGTCGTGGCGGAAGGCCGCATTGACACACTGGTGCTCGCGGCCCTGGACGCGCGGGGCATCGAGCCCGCCAACCCCTGCTCGGATGAGGTCTTCATCCGCCGCGTCTACATCGATGTCACGGGCAGGCTCCCCCAGCCCGAGGCGGTCCAGGAGTTCCTTGCCAGCGACGCCCCCCAGAAGCGGGCACTGCTGATCGACTCCCTGCTGGCGACCGAGCAGTTCGCCGACTACTGGTCACTGAAGTGGTGCGACCTGCTGCGCGTGAAGGCCGAGTTTCCCATCAACCTGTGGCCCAACGCCGTGCAGGCCTACCACCGCTGGATACGGGACGCCGTCCGCGAGAACATGCCCTACGACCAGTTCGTCCGGGAGCTTCTGACCTCCAGCGGCAGCAACTTCCGCGTGCCCCCTGTGAACTTCTACCGTGCGATCCAGGGCCATGAGCCACCCACCATCGCCACGGCGGTCGCCCTGACCTTCATGGGGACACGCCTGGAGGACTGGCCCGAAGAGCAGCGTTCGAACATGGCGGCCTTCTTCTCGCGCGTGGCCTACAAGGGCACAGCCGAGTGGAAGGAGGAGATCGTCTACCTGGACCCGGCGGCAGTGGAGCCCCTGGACGCAGTCCTCCCCGACGGCACCACCGTCCACATACCCGCGGGCGAGGACCCCCGCGCGGTGTTCGCCGACTGGCTGATCGCCCCCGACAACCCGTGGTTCGCGCGCAACGTGGTGAACCGCATCTGGTACTGGCTGCTGGGCCGTGGCATCATCCACGAGCCGGACGACATTCGGCCGGACAACCTACCCGTCAACCCCGAGTTGCTGGCCTACCTGGTGCAGGAGTTCGTGGACACGGGCTACGACCTGCGGCAGATCTACCGGCGGATCCTCAACTCGCGCACCTACCAGCAGTCATCGATTCCACAAAGCAACGACCCGGATGCCGAGGCCCTCTTCGCGCACTACATGGTGCGCCGGCTGGATGCCGAGGTGCTGATGGACGCGCTGTGCTGGCTCAGTGACAGTGGGGAGGGGTACTCGAGCCCCATCCCCGAGCCCTTCACCTGGGTTCCCGAGTACCACCCCACCGTCGCGCTGGCGGACGGCAGCATCACCAGCCAGTTCCTGGAGACCTTCGGCCGCCCGTCCCGCGATAGCGGCCTGGAATCTGAGCGCAACAGCAACTCTACCGACGGGCAGCGGCTGTACTGGCTTAACTCCTCGGACATCCAGGTGCGTCTGGAGCGAAGCCGGAAGCTGCGCCAAGCTATGACGGACGCCAAGTGGAAGCCCGCCGAGGTAACCCGAGGGCTGTATCTGACCATTCTCTCGCGCGAGCCGACGGAGGCGGAGTTGGCCGCGGCCGGCGACTACTTCGCGAACAGTGGACTGAAGCTCTACCAAGCCATGGTGGACCTGGCCTGGGCTCTGATCAACACCAAGGAGTTCCTGTACAGGCACTGATCGCGCTGCCGCGATCTGGTCGGCCGGTGGCTGACGGAAGGCAGGGACAGGAAATGAGTGCACCAGGCAGCTCAGGTGGCATCACCCGGCGTGAGGCGCTGAAGCTCGGCCTCATGGGCGCGGCCGGGTTGCTGTTCGGCGTTCGCGGCGGTAGGGCGTGGACTGCTGCTGCGGCGCGACCAGCGACGGCCAAGTCGGTCATCCAGATCTGGATGTGGGGCGGACCGTCGCAGATCGACACCTTCGACCCCAAGCCGGACGCGGGCTATGACTACTGCGGCTCGCTGGCCGAGGCCATCCCCACCAACGTGGACGGCATTCAGATCAACGCCAAGCTCCCGCTGCTGGCGCAGCAGGCAGACAAGTACTCCATCATCCGCTCGATGACTCACGGCGTGAACGGCCACGAGACTGCGTCGTACATCACGCAGACGGGGCGCTGGCCCGGGAGACTGGTCTTCCCCTGTGCCGGCGCCGTGGTCTCAGTGTTCAACGGCTACGATCACGGCTACGAGGGGATCGTGGCGCCCTACATAGTGCTTACGCAACCCCAGGGCCGTTTCTCCGAGGCCGGCTTCCTGGGGCAGAAGTACAAGCCCTTCGCCACCGGCGGCGACCCCGGCAAGCAACGCTTCGAGGTGGAGGGGATCGTGGCCAGGGGGATCACGGACGAGCGCCAGCTTGGCCGGCGCGAGCTGCTCGGGTCGCTGGACACGCTCGGCGACGCCATGTCGGGCAACCCACACTTCGGGCAGCACGACCTGGCCGAGGAGAAGGCCTACGACCTGATGCTGGGCGACGCGAGGCAGCTCTTTGACCTGTCGCAGGAGGCCGACGAGTTGCGCGAGCAGTACGGCCGCAACACCTTCGGCCAGTCGTGCCTGATGGCGCGCCGGCTGGTTGAGCACGGCGTGCCCTACATCACCATCAACTACAAGGGCTGGGACACCCACAAGCAGCACTTCGAGATCATGGCCCGGAAGTTGCCCGAGATGGACCAGGGCATGGCCACGCTGCTGCAGGACCTGTCCGACCGCGGTCTGCTGGATAGCACCATCGTGTGGTGGAGCGGCGAGTTCGGGCGCACGCCGAGAGTCATGTGGGACCCGCCCTGGAACGGCGGCCGCAACCATCACGGCGCCTGCTTCTCGGCCGTGCTGGCGGGCGGCGGGTTCAAGGGCGGCCATGTCGTCGGGGCTTCGGACGCCCGCGCCGAGCAGGTAGAGGAGCGCCCGGTGTACCCGCTGGACCTGATCGGCAGCATCTACGAGTTGCTGGGCATAGACCCCGAGGGCCCGCTGCCCAACCCGCGCGGGCTGGACGTGCCCGTGCTGTCCTTCGGCGAGGAAGACGTGAAGTCAGGAGGACGGCTGCATGAGATCATGTAGCCGGGCCAAGACGGCGCTGGCGACGTGCAGGTCAGCAGTCCTGGCAGCGACCGTCCTGTGCACGGGGACTGTCTGGGCCCAGCGAGGTGGGCGAGAGCCGCATATCGGCTATCTCTATCCCGCCGGCGGGCAGCAGGACACCGTCTTCGAGGTGTTGGCCGGCGGGCAGAACCTCCGCTCCCCTGAAGGCGTGCATGTCACCGGCGAGGGCGTGGGGGCCTCGGTGATCGAGTACGTGCCGGCGCTGCCGCTGAACCAGCGCGGCAAGGCCGGCAGGCACATCCGGGAACTCGTGAAGCTTCGCACGGCCCAGCGGGCCGCGCAGCGCAAGGGCACCGATCCGCCCGACCCGGCCGAGACCGAGAAGAAGCGGGCGGAGTTCGATCCTGTGCCAGACCACCCATGGCTGCGGGGGCTCGATGAGATGAGCCTCGTGGAGCTTCTGGACCTGACGGCGATGCTGTTCGATAAGAAGGCCCAGCAGAACTCGCAGCTTGCCGAGGGAGCGCTCATCGAGGTCAGCATCCACCGCGACGCGACGCCCGGTGATCGAGAGCTTCGCGTCGTGACCCGCAACGGAATGACTAACCCGATGGTGTTCCAGGTCGGGACACTGCCCGAGGCCTGCGAGCAGGAGCCAAATGACCCGAGGCCTCAGCCTGCCTGGCCTCCCGTCAAGCGCCCGGAGCAGCCCGTCCATGACCTGCCGGTGCTGCTGAACGGGCAGATCATGCCGGGGGACGTGGACCGATTCCGCATCTGGGCGGCCCAAGGGCAAAGGCTCGTCATCGAGGCGCAGGCCCGGCATCTGGTGCCCTACCTGGCCGACGCCGTCCCCGGCTGGTTCCAGGCGACGCTGGCGCTCTACGACTCGGACGGCTGTGAGCTGGCCTACGCGGACGACTACCGCTTCAACCCCGATCCGGTCCTGTACTGCGAGATCCCGAAGAACGGGGAGTATCAGCTCGAGATCCGGGACGCGATCTACCGCGGCCGCGAGGACTTTGTCTACCGCGTGAGTGTTGGGGAGCAGCCCTTCATCACCTGGATGTTCCCGCTCGGAGGTCCGGCGGGCACCGAGACAATGGCCTCGGTCGGGGGGTGGCACCTGCCCCGGGATGAGGTGTCCCTGAACACCAGGCCAGGCGCCGAGCGTATCCGATCCGCCGAATGGCCCTGCCCGCAGGGCGTGTGCAATCGCGTGCTGTACGCGGTGGATACGCTGCCCGAATGCACGGAGACCGAGCCGAACGACACTGCCGGCGAGGCCCAGAGGGTGACGCTACCTGAGATCATCAACGGCCGCATCACGGGCGAGGGCGATAAGGACGTGTTCGGGTTCCAGGGGCACGCGGGCGATGAGGTCGTGGTCGAGGTGATGGCGCGCAGGCTCAACTCGCCGCTTGACTCGCTGGTGCGGCTGACCGATGGCTTCGGGGCCGTGCTGGCGTTCAACGACGACCATATGGAGAAGGACGGGCACCTTCACACCGGCCCGGGGCTGCTGACCCACCACGCCGACTCCTACCTTCGGGCGCGCCTGCCGGCGGACGGGGTCTACTGTGTGCAGGTGGCCGATGTGCGCGGCCAGGGGAGCGAGGCTCATGCCTACCGCCTGCACATCAGGCCCGCCACGCCCGACTTCGCGCTGCGCGTAACGCCCTCCAGCCTGGCCGTCCCGGCCGGTCGGTCGGCCGAGATATGCGTGCATGCGCTCCGCACCGACGGGTTCGAGGGCGAGATCGAGGTGGCGGTGAGGGGGGGGGCCGAGGGCTTCGTGGTGCACGGGGCGCGCATCCCGGCCGGGCGCGACAGCATACGCATGACGCTGACCGCGCCCCCGAAGCCGGTGGACGGACCGGCCTCCCTGCAACTGGCGGGTAGCGCCCTGGTGGATGGGCAGACGGTCTCGCGCCCCGCCCTCCCCGCCGAGAACGTGATGCAGGCCTTCCTGTGGCGGCACCTCGTCCCCTCCCAGGAGATGGTGGTCGCGGTCGCGGGCGCGAGGCGTTCCGTGCCGACCTTCGAGGTTACCGACACCCTTCCCGTCCAGATTCCTCTTGACGGGACGGTTCAGGTAGCAGTCGCGGCCGTGGGGCGCAAGATGCCCGACAAGGTCCGGTTCCAGCTCAGCCAACCCCCGGACGGTCTGACCCTGCGCGAGGTGACGGCGGGCAACGATGGCGCGGCGCTGGTGCTGCACGCCGACGACAGTGCCCTCGAGGTGGGGTACGCGGACAACCTGATCGTGGAGGCCTCGGTGGACGTCGAGCGCAAGACGCAGGACGGCAAGACGAGAAAGTGGCGGGTAC
>CBFDBV010000302.1:0-6054 GCA_965603135.1 uncultured bacterium | reverse complement strand
CGACGCCGGCGACGGCATCATCTGCCGCGCGCGACTGAGCTTCCCGCGCGAGACGGACGGGCCGCTGTCGGCGCTGGTGGCGGCGAACCTCGCCGCCAGCCGCATCCAGGGCGGCGGCGGGCCCAACAGTCCGGCAGTCGCGGGCGACGTGATCTCCTGCATGGTCGAGGTGTGCGGGTCGGGCGTGACGAGCATGGCCGATGACCTGGCGTGGTATGTACGGCGCTCGTGCGGCATCCTGGGATGCACCTTGCCCGAGCGCCAGATCTGCGACCTGCTGGCGGCGCTGGAGCTGGCCCGCGGCCTGGAGCACGTAGCAGAGACATCGGTATTCGGTAGGGGCCCGACGGCGGTCCACGCCATCTACGCCGCGCTGCTTGATGATGAGGTCACGGAGATCGTGCTGGAGGCCCCGCCGGAGAGTCACTGTGACCCGGAGACGCCGGAGTTGCTGGGCGTGCTCCGCATCGGCGATTTGCCGCACAACCTGGCGCTGGCGTATCCGCGGCCGATCACCTTCATCGGCGAGATGCCCGCCGCCTACGAGTGGACGAAGCAGGCGTACGAGAAGCTGGGCCAGGGCGACAAGGTGCGGGTTGTCGAGAACGTAGGGCAGTGGCGCCCGACCGCGAGGACACGGTGATGCAGAGGGGACTGGCTCTCATGATCTGCCTGTGCGCTTTCCTGGGCGCGAGCGGGAGCGGTGCCGCGTTCGACGCCGTGGTCGAAGTCGAGGAGACGGTGTACACCTGGGAGGACTCGAAAAACGGGTCATTCCCGCAGTGGACGTATGGCTCGACTGTCCTCACGCGTGTCGGCGATGACCTCTTCTTCAGCGCCACCGAGACCATCCCCGACGCGATCCCGCTGAACTGCGTGCGCTGGGTGCTGATGAAGAGGACGGCGGACGGCTGGGTGGAGCTGCAGAGGGACGAGGCCGAGCGCACGCGCGAGAACTGCCCCATCGCCGCCTTCCCCGACGGTCGCATGTTCCTCTCGGTCAATCCCACCCTCACCGGGCCCGACGCACGGAACGGCCCCGCTCACCCTCTGGTCCTGCAATTCTCGGCGAGCGACCCGACCGCGCCTCCGCAGGCCCTTCAGCCGGTCTGGGACGGCGAGCCGGCCTTCACCGAGCACTCCTACCGCAGCTTCGCCTGCGATCCCGACCGCCGCGAGTTGCTGCTGGTTAATGTCGTCGGCTACGAGGGCCAGCACTGGAGCTTCCGCAACGCCGAGGGGCAATGGTGCAACTGCGGCATGGTGGCCTTCCCCGAGTTCGACAGCTTCAAGGGCCCCGTCACTATGCGCTATCTCTACCCCAACCTCGCCCTGCGCGACGGCGCGGCGCACATGTTCACCAAAGGCGGCATCGAGGACATCGTCGAAGAGCGTTACAACTACCGCAAGGAGAAGGGCATGAAGATCTGGATGCGGCCGAGCCTCGGCTACGCCTGGTCGCCGAACATCGCCGAGCAGCCCTTCTCGGAGTGGATCAACGCCGTGGACGTCATCGAGACCTCGGGCGAGGTCTGGAACTGCGACCTGTGGGTCGCGGCCAACGGTGACTGCCACCTGCTGTGGTGGGAGGCGAGCATTGACGCTCGCCTGCGGCCGGCCTTCTTCGCTGACATACCTCTGACCTGGTCGCTCAAGCACGGCGTCATGCGCCAGGGCGAGATGGCCTTCAGCGAGATCCTCGTCGAGGGCGGTGAGGGCCTGCGACCCGAGAAGCCCCGCTGGGGGCGGTTCCACGTCACCGAGGACGAGCGCCTCTTCTGCTTTTACTCGCTCTACGGCCCCGGTGAGTGCGAGCATCCCGGCTGGACCAACTGGCTCATGGAGATCAAGGCGGACGGCACCCACGAGGGCGCAGTGAAGGCAGACCTGGAGCACCCCATGGGGATGCTGTTCATGACCGCGAACCCGTACGGTGGCACGGCGCCGTCGGAGTACCTGGAGATCGTCGGGCGTCCCGTAGACATCCCGTTGACGATCAATTACGCACGCATCAAGGTGACCGACTGACGAGACGAGGGATGTGAACCATGCCAAAGCTGCTGATGATCGGGGTCTTCATTCTGCTGGCGTGCTCGACGGGCTGCGCCATGGAGTGGCTCTGCCGGGAGGCGAGGGCGCTGTCCGGGGCGGCGCTGCTCATCCCGCCCAGCAGAGCGCAGTGGGAGAGCAGCATGGAGCAGCGGCGCAGGCAGTGGCTGGAGATGCTGGGGCTGTGGCCGCTGCCGGAGCGCACGCCGCTGGAGGCGACTGTTACGGGCATCCTGGATCGCGGCGACTACGTGGTCGAGAAGATCCACTTCCAGTCGGTCCCGGGGGCGCACGTGGCCGGCAATCTCTACCGGCCGAAGGAGATCACCGGGCGCCTCCCGGCGGTGCTGTATCTCTGCGGCCACACGAAGGGCAAGGTCAACCTCACCTACCAGCAGAACCCGCGGTGGTTCGGGCAGCACGGGTACGTGGCGCTGGTGCTCGATCCCATCCAGCTCGGCGAGTGTCAGGGGATGCACCACGGGACCTACCGTGAGGGCCGATGGGACTGGATCAGCCGCGGCTACACGCCGGCGGGAGTCGAGGTCTGGAACGCGATGCGCGCGCTGGATTACCTGAGCACTCGCGATGACGTGGACGCTGAGCGCTTCGGCGTGACCGGCCTGAGTGGGGGCGGTGCGATGTCTTGGGACCTGGCGGCCGCGGACGAGCGCATCAAGTGCGTGGCCCCGGTCTGCCAGACGGGCAGCGTGGAGCAGATCGTCTGCGACCGCGCTGTGGACGGGCACTGCGACTGCGCCTTCTGGATCAACTACTACCGCTGGGACACGGCTGACCTGGGCGCGCTCATCGCTCCCCGACCCCTGCTGATCGCCGCCGGCGTTGATGACGCTCTCTGGCGGCCCTACGCCTTCCGCGAGACCGCTCATCGCATCAAGCGCGTCTACGAGAGCCTGGGTGTGCCGGACGACTGCGACCTGGTCGAGGACCTATCCTTCCACGGCTACACTCCCAAGCTGCGCAAGGCGATCTTCGAGTGGTTCAACCATTACCTGAAGGGTGACGACACACCTGTGACTGACGATGTAACGGACTTCGAGGAGCCCGAGGAGAACCTGCTGGTATTCGGTGGGAAGCTGCCAGAGAACGACCGGATGCAGCAGATTGACCGCATCCTGATCCCGCCGGCGGAGGTGGTGGAAGCCGAAAGCGTGGCGCAGTGGCAGGTCCACCAGGCCGACGCGCTCAGACGACTTCGCGAGCTGAGCTTCCGACAGGTGGAAGCTGGGAGGAGGCCTCATCTGATCCAGGCCTCGGACGATGGCGGCGGCGGCGGGCGGATTGCGTACAGCTACGAGTACGACCGCGGCAATGGCGTGATCTGCCGAGTCCGGCTGACGATGGAGAAGAGCGCGGTGCAGCCGATACCGACGCTGGTGACCACCATGCGGGAGGCCCGCTCGCCGTACTTCGGTGGCGGGGCGGACCGGCCGGGGGTAGGGGAGGGCCTGGCGACGGCTGTCGTCGAGGTGCGCGGCACGGGAGGCACGCAGATCGGCGAGGGCCTGACGTGGACGATTCGGCGGGCGTGCGTTATGTGCGGATTCACCTGGCCCGAACGGCAAACGAATGACATGCTGGCCGCGCTGGCGCTGCTCCGTGGGCTGCCGGCGGTGGGATCGCTGACGGTCTACGGCAAAGGCCGGTGGGCTACGCACGCCATCTACGCCGCGCTGCTCGACGAGCAGGTCAGCGAGATCGTCCTCGAGAGCCCGCCGACCAGACACACCGACCCCGATACGCCCGAGTTCATGGGCGTGCTGCGCATCGGGGACCTGCCGCAGAACCTGGCGCTGGCCTTCCCTCGGCCGATCACCTTCGTCGGCGAGATGCCCGATGCCTACGAGTGGACGAAGCGTGCCTACGAGAAGCTGGGCCAGGGCGACAAGGTGCGGGTGATTGACAGCGTCGGCGACTGGCGGCCGGCGGAATGAGGCGGCCGCCCGAGGTCGGCCCATGCAGAATACTGCAACAGAACACCAAGTCGAGCAGAGGTAGTTGGAGACGAATCGTGGCTGCGGTAAGGGAGAGACGAGTAGCGATGGCAAAGGGCAGTAGACTGAGCGTTGGGTGGCTGGTAGCGGGCGCTGCGGCGCTGGCCTTGGCGCTGGCCGCCATCGTATGGGCCGCACCCGGTGACAAGCTCGAGGTGCAGAACGGGAACTTCGTCGCCGACGATGACGAGGACGGCGTGCCCGATGGCTGGGGCTTCGCCAAGCGCAAGGGCGATCCGACCTGCGCGCTCGAGGCCGAAGGCGGCCCCGAGGGCGCGCCGTGTGTGCGGATGGATTGTCCCGCAGACACCGACGAGGCGCTGTTGCAGCAACGCGTGACCGTGAAGCCGGGGACCTGGTACCGCTTCCTCGCCTGGCTGAAGGCGACCGAGGGGGTAGCGGTGACGCTGTCCGCGTCATCGTACTCCGCAGAGCCGAAGTGGCTGGACGCGGACTACTACGTGATTGACGTGCGCGGCGACGGTGAATGGGTCCAGCGGGCCGGCTACTACCGGACGAATGACAAGGCCGCGACGATAAACCTGGCGCTGTGGGCCAACTGGCACTCAGCGCAGGCCGGCAGCGGTTGGTTCGCGGGCATCGAGGTGACTGAAGTGGCTGAGGTACCGCCTCTGGAGTACGCGCCGGAGAATCCGCCCTTCCCGTTCAGCGAGGAGGAGAAGCAGCGAGGCTTCGCGCTGATTCGGCGCAGCTACCTGAACCTGATGCCGCGCGCGTATCGCCCGACGCCCGAGGAGCGCCTGGACGGGGTCGAGATGGCAGCCTCGCTGGGCGAATACGAGCCGGCGATGGTGGCCGTGCACGCGGCCCGTGACCTCGAGGAACTGACGTGCAGCGTCACCGACCTGTCGGGGCCGGGCGGCGCGAAGATCGGCGGCGATGACCTCCGGGTGGCTGTGGTGCGGCACCTGCTGAAGCCCTCGCACTACAGCCGCAAGGACAAGTGGCTGGTGCCGGCGTACCTGGAGCCTGCGAACTCGCAGTCCGCGGAGGCGGGCGGCTCCTATCAGTTCTGGGTGACCGTGCGCGTGCCGGAGGACGCCACGCCGGGTGAGTATGCCGGGCAAGTGATAGTGGCCGCAGGCGGCGCCGAGCAGAGCGTGCCACTGAAGCTGACCGTCTGGCCGATTCGGCTGCGCGAGCCGGAGGGCGTCTGGTTCGGCTTCTACGACTGGCACAGCGTGGTCCGGGATGTCGAGGACCCGACGGCCTGGAAGTACGCGGACATGCGGGCGCACGGCCTGACCTCGGTGGGATACTGCGGCAGCTCCGGCGCGAAGCTGGAGGGCGAGCCGGGACAGATCACGGTGGACCTGTCCGAGTCAGACCTGGCGGCGGACTTCGACGCCTACGTTCGGGCCGGCTTTCCGGCGCCGATCGTCTGGCTGATGGGCGGCGACATCCGCAAGTTCGCCAGCAAGTTCGGTGAGCCGGGCGGCGAGCAGTTCGAGGCCGCCTACGCCGAGGTCATCCGCAAGTTCAGCGACCAGGGCGTCGAGCGCGGCTGGCCCGCCATCTACTACCAGCCGCAGGACGAGGTCTTCAGCAAGCCCGAGCGCTTCCCGGTGGCCATCGCCGAGCTGAAGGCCCTCAAGCGGGCGGGCGTGCTCACCGAGATGGACGGGCCGAACACCAACCACGAGACCGGGCCACAGGCGTACGCGCTCACCGACATGCTGGTCAATGTCTACGGGCCGCTCTTCTATCGCGAGCCGGTCTACGAGCGCCATGAGTGGCGGGAGATAGTGGCGCAGTATCACGCGGACGGCAAGAAGATCCTGTACTACAACTTCGACACCACCGGCTGCCATCCCGAGTGTATGAGATTCTCCAACGGCTTCTACATCGCCGCGAGCGGCAACGATGGCATACTCAACTGGGCCTACACGGGCCGTCGCAACAACTACGGCGAGACCGACCCCGAGGCCGTGGCCCGCGCCATCACCTTTCAGTTCCCGCAGACGGAGAC